>JAIQGI010000031.1 GCA_020072565.1 Terriglobia bacterium | reverse complement strand
TCGACGCGACCTCACGCACCATCTGCGCGCCCATGTTCTCGAAGCCTTCCTTCAGCTCGATCTCTTTGGCGACCGTCACCCCGTCCTTCGTGATCACGGGGGATCCGAATTTCTTGTCCAGTACCACGTTCCGGCCCCTTGGCCCCAGCGTGATCTTTACGGCGTCCGCCAGCTGATTCACGCCGCTCAGCAGAGCCTGGCGCGATTTCTCACCGTGCACGATCTCTTTAGCCATCAGTTCCTTACTCCTTTTCTTTCCTTGGTTTCATTCAGTTTGGCAGCTCGACTACTTACCCTTGGTGAGTACCGCAAGGATCTCCTCCTCGCGCATGATGACATAGTCCTGGTCATCGATCTTGATTTCGGATCCGGCGTACTTTCCGAACAAAATCCGATCGCCCGGCTTCACGTCCATGGGCGACCGCTTGCCGTCATCCAGCATTTTCCCCGGTCCCACTGCGATCACCTCGCCTTCCATCGGCTTCTCTTTCGCCGTGTCCGGTATGATGATTCCTCCTTTGATCACTTCCTTTTCTTCAATCCTCTTTAGAAGCACCCGATCGTGCAAGGGCCTGACTTTCATTAATTCCATCTCCTTTTCCATATATCGTGATTTGCCAGTTGTTTAATCTGATAGGTTAGCACTCGCTTGAAGCGAGTGCTAACACTATATGATCGGCTTTGAGCTTAGTCAATGGCTGCGGCCGCCCGATTGGCGGTGAACTTGGGAGGAAGTGCTTGCAGCGCGACACCTTGCCTGCGCCTTCCTTGATTTTATGTCTCGATGCTTCACCCTAAAGCGGCAGCAAGCTGTCGCTCCAGGGATTTCATCGCCAATTCCGCAAATATGGAATCAATGGTTTGGCCGGCGTGGATTTTGACGGTCTCAGGTGCCCTGCGTGGAGCTGTCGGGCTACCCGGCTTTGCGCATGCTCTTTGCCTTATAGCGCATCAGCCTCTTGGCCAGGGTATTGCGGTGAATGCCCAGACGCTCGGCAGCCCGCATGAGATGGCCTTCGTTGCGTCTTACAATCTCCGCAATGAAGCAATTCTCGAACTGCTCGACCGCCTCGGTATAGAGAATCCCCTTGTCGATCATCTCAACGCAGATGCTTTCCAGGCGATCCTTGAGGCGGGGCTGGAGTTTCGCCGTAGCTTGGCTCATACCGAACTCCTGTTGTGGTTCCAGGTCTGCAAGATCTTCTGGTATTCTTCGTTGAATTTGAGCTTCAATTGTTGCGGCACAAGCAAAACTGCAGCACGAGCTCCTGCCAACAGATATGGGGCGAATACGGATCGTGCCAGAGTGTTCTGACGTAGCGGGAAAGCGATGAGGGCAAGGGCCACGATGGACGCTACCGCCCAACCCCTGAGAAAGCCGAACACTGCTCCCATCAGGCGATCGATCCATTCGAGAGAGGCCATTTTGATGAATCGGTTCACCAGGAATGCCGCTACTGCTCCTATCAGCAAGGAGGCTAAAAAGATGGCCAGAAAACCGATCAGATTGGCGATGGCCTCCGTCCGCGTCACATCCAGAAACCAGCGGGCCACAGCCGGGTAATAGCAAGCGGCCAGGATGAAGCCGCCGAACAGCGCCACCAGGCTGATCACTTCGCGCGCCAGGCCCTTCCTTACGGCGAAGCCCGTCGACACCAGAATGATGGCGATGAAGACAACGTCCATGAGCGTCCACTGATTCCAGTGCATGTCACATTGCCCCAATCAAGCCAGGCGAACTGCAACCAGGCTTGCATGCGCGACCCGGCTCTGAGGGTCGATCCTGGGCCCGACCCGCAGCGACCGTCACCCCCGAGCAGACGGGAAGGACGGAAGTGAGGCCCGATCTATAGCGCCGGGCTGAGCAGGTATTCACCTTATAGGATCAGGCACCTGCGAATCAATTCAATTTTGGATTTTGGATTTGAGATTTGGGAAGGGGATTGACCTTCAGATTTTTTCTTCAATCCCGAAGACAAATTCGGGATCACGGCGGCGGCTTCGGTATTACGGTGCGGGCAGTGGCCCCGCTCTCAATTCCTTGCCGGGCGCAATCCGGATGCCTGAGCCGCACCATGTGACCATGCGGATCAGACTCGACGGTCACGGAAGGGAGGGGCGCAAAACCCGCGCACGGCCATGGGGCTTTGCAGCAGGGACTCGGGATCTCAGATCAGGCTGGATCCGGTCAGAAGCCGGTACGCCTCCAGATATTTCTCGCTGGTCGCCTTGGCGACCGGCTCCGGGAGTTCGGGTCCCGGGGGCTGCTTGTTGAAGCGGATCTGTTCCAGGTAGTCGCGCACGTATTGCTTGTCGAACGAAGGCTGAGGTCCCCCCGGTTTGTAGCTTGCCCGCGGCCAGAAACGCGAGGCATCCGGGGTCAGGATCTCGTCGCACACGAGGATGCGCCCGTTGTGGAGGCCGAACTCGAACTTCACGTCTGCGATGATAATTCCTTTCCGGAGGGCGTAATCGGCGGCGCGGCGATAGATCTTGAAGGTGAGGTCGCGCAGCCGGCCGGCGAACTCAATGCCGACGATTCCCGCCATGTCCTCAAATGAGATATTGAGGTCGTGGCCGGTCTCCGCTTTGGTCGCGGGGGTGAAAATGGGCTCCGGCAGGCGATCGCACTCGCGCAGTCCGCGGGGCAACCGGATGCCGCAGACCGCGCCGTGCTCCCGATACTCCTTCCAGCCGGATCCGGCGATGTACCCGCGCGCCACGCATTCGATCGGAAAGATCTCCGCCTTGACCACCAGCATGCTGCGCAGGCGCAGGAGGTCACGATACGGCCGCAGCACCTCGGGGAATTCGGCGACCTCGGTGGTGATCAGATGATTGGGGACAATGTCCTCCATCATCCCGAACCAGAAGCGCGAAAGCTGGGTCAGGACCGCCCCCTTCATCGGAATGGGTGTGGGCAGCACCACGTCGAAAGCGGAAACCCGGTCCGTGGCGATCATGATGAGCTGGTCTCCGACCTCGTAGACGTCGCGCACCTTGCCCCGGCGGAAAAGCCGCAGCCCCTTCAGATCAGTCTGGACACAAACATCCCTCATAAAACCTCATTTTGGATTTTGGATTGCGGATTTTGGATTCCAGTCAGGTGCGCACATCCGGCAGGCGCAAAAATCCACTTCCCAAAATCCGCAATCCAAAATCCAAAATCGGGCTAGCTGGCGAGCGCCTCCTCGTGAGTGCGGAAATCCACGCTCACGATCTTGGACACGCCCGGCTCTTCCATGGTCACGCCGTAGAGGGTCTGGGCGATTTCCATCGTTTTCTTATTGTGGGTGATGATAAGGAACTGCGTCTCCTTGCTCAAGGTTGAGATCAGCTCGGTGAAGCGCATCACGTTGGCATCGTCGAGCGGCGCATCCACCTCGTCGAGAACGCAGAACGGGCTCGGCCGGTAGCGGAAAATCGCAATCAGCAGGGCCAGGGCCGTGAGGGCCTTCTCGCCGCCGGAGAGCAGGAGCACGTTCTGCAATCTCTTTCCCGGCGGCTGCGCCACGATATCGACGCCGCTCTCGAGCAGATCGCCCTCGTCGAGCAGCCGGAGGTCGCACTGCCCGCCTTTGAAGAGGATCTGGAAGACCTCGATGAAATTCTCCCGGATGTTCTTGAACGCATCCTGGAACTGCTCGACGGAGCGGCGGTTGATCTCTGCGATCGCTCTCTGGGTGTCGGCGATGGACTGTTCGATGTCTGCCCGCTGGCTGCTCAGGAACTGGTACCGTTCCTCGAGCTCCTGGTACTCCTCCAGGGCTCTCATGTTGATGGGGCCGAAGCTCTCGATGCGCTCGCGCAGCGTTTCGAAAGATTGGATCACCTCGGCATGGTCGCGCTGCCAGTCGGATTCCTCGATCTCAGTGAGGATTTCCTCGAGCGGCAGATGGAACTCCTCCTCGCAATTCCGCCTCAGGTGCTCGAGATCGCTCTCGATGCGCGTCTTTTCGATCTCGATGGCGCCGCGCACTCCCATCGCTTTCTCGCGCTCCGCATGCAGACCGCGAAGTCGCTCCTCGAGAGCGGCAAGAACATCGCGCTGCACGGATAATTCCTTCTGGCGTTCCGACAGCGTCGTTTCGGCTTCACCGGTCTGCCGTGTCAATTCGGCTATCTGTGCCTCGGTTTGGGCGCGCGCCCGCTCGAGCTCGACGAGTCCCGCAACCGCCTGTGCCTTTTCCTCATGATTGGCCCCCGTGCGCCGGCGCACGTCCTCCGCTTCCCGCGCGAGGCGTTGCAGCTCCGCCTCGATGCCGGACAGGCGTTCCTGTTTTACGGCATGCGCCGAAGCCAGGCTGGCGAGGACCTTGGACAGGGCCGAGTTCTCGGACTTGAGCGACTCGAGCCGACCGCTCAACTCCTGCAGCTCTTCACTGCTTACGCGGCTGCGCTGCTCGATCTCTTCTATGCCTGCGGCGGCCTCGGCGCGCCGCGCTTCGAGTTCGGATCTCTCGGCACGGAGTTGGGACAGCTCGAGGGCAGCCACGTTCTCGGACTGCTCGAGCTTTTTCAATTCGCCCTCGAGGCGCTCGATCTGGTGATGGAGGACAACCTTCTCGATGTCCAGCTTGCGTGCCTCGACCCCCAGAGACTTGAGGTTCTCGGCAACCGAAGCCTGATCGGTTTTGAGGACGGCCACCTCCGCGCGGGTCCTGTCGATCCTGGCGCGCAGCGACGCCAGGTTCCGTTCCAGCTCGCGCTTCTCGCGCTTGAGCGCGAGAAAGCCGGCCATCGCTTTCCTCTCTCCGACCGCAGAAAGCGTGCCCTTCGGCGAATAGGCCTCGCCGTTCAGGGTCAGGAAATTGGTGTCCGCATGAGTTTCCGCCACCTTAAATGCGGTCGGCAGATCGGATACCATGACCGTGGAGGCGAAGTCAGGAAGGGCGCGCTCGAATGCCTCTCTCACATCCTCGCGCATGCGCAACAGTTCGTCGAGGTAGCCCACGACGCCATCGCCGGCCAGCCGCGGACGCGCCGCCGCCTGGTGGTGTGTGTGGCCATTGCGGAGCGTCATGAACGTGCACTTGCCGGCTCCGATGCGCTTGACGCGCTCCACGCTCTGGACGGCGTCTTCCAGGCGGCCCACCACGATATACTGGAGCGGGTCGTTCAGATAATCCTCGACCGCGGCCTCATAGGCCGGGTCGGTTTCGAGGAGGTCGGCCAGGGTCTGTGCGGCGCATACCTGCTCCCCCGGGACTTGAGTGGAGAGAAACTTCTGGACTCCTTCGGAGTAGTTGGTGCGCCGGCGTTCCACCTCCTCCAGCGAGGTGTAGCGGTGCTGCATGATGCTGTACTCTTCCTGCCGTCCCGCAAGTTCCGCGGATACGCTATCGAGTCGCTTCGTGACCTGATCGGACCGGATCTCCAGTGCCGCCTGCTGGTCGGAGATTTCCTTCAGCCGGGCTGTGTTCGCTTCGAATCCCTTCTGCACTCCGGCCAGCTGATCCTGCTGGCGAGAGCGATCGCCTGCCTCCACTTCCTGCTCCGCTTGAATCCGGTCCACCCTGGCGGCGATGCGCTTGAGGTTCTCATCACAGCGCGCGTGCTGGTTTTTCAGGTCGGCCAGCTTTCCGGCACGATTCAAAAGGAAGGTGCGCGTTTCTTCGATTCTCGCTTCGGTGGCGCGCATGGCTTCCTGGAGCACCTCACTCCGCGCCTGCTCGCTTTCGAGAACCTCCTGTTCGCTTGCGATCTCGGACGTCAGCCCCGCTGAAGCTTGAGCGAGACGTTCCTGCTCTCGCTCGACCAGTTGCCCGCGCTCCGCGATGGCCCCCAGTTCACGATCAAGTTCGTTCACGCGCTCCGCCAGGCTTCTACTCTGGGTTTCCTGGCTTTGCCTGCGACCTGCGGCGTTGCCGGCTTCGACCCGAAGACCGGCGAGTTGGTCCCGCGTCTCATTGAGCCGCTCGTCCTGGGCCCGGCAAAGTTCCTGGCCGGCGGTCCGGGATTCCTCCACTTGCGCCAGTGACGACAGGATCGCCCGTTCCTGTTCTTGCGCGGCAGCGAACCGGACCGTGCTCTGCTCCAGCCGGGTCTGCAGGTCGCGCTGCTCCATCCCCAGCTTCAACTTGTGCAGGTTGCGCAACTCCTCGCGCAGGCGGTTGTAACGGCGCGCCTTGGCGGCCTGACGGCGGAGCGAGTTGAGGTTGCGGGTTACTTCATGGACGATGTCGTTGACGCGCAGCAGATTCTGTTGGGCCAGCTCGAGTTTCATCTCGGCCGAATAGCGACGGCTCTTGAACAGGGTGATGCGCGCCGCCTCTTCAATCAGGGCACGCCGGTCGGCTGGCTTGGAGCTCAGGATCTGGCCGATTCTGCCCTGCTCGATGAGTGCATAGGAGTTTGGCCCCAGGCCGGTTCCTTCGAACAAGGCCTGGATATCTTTCAGACGGCAGCGCCGCCCGTCCAGATAGTACTCGCTCTCGCCTGAACGATAGAGCCGCCGCCCCACCGTGAATCCTTCGGGATTGAGATCCAGCTTGAATCCCTCCGGCAGGTTGGGACTTGCTTTCAAACTCAAGGAGAGGACCACTTCGGAGAAGTTGGTAGCTTTGCGGGCCTGTGTTCCGTTGAAAATCACGCCTTCCATGCGATCCGTGCGCAGGCTCTTGGCGCTCTGTTCCCCTACCACCCAGCTGATGGCATCGGCGATATTACTCTTGCCGCAGCCGTTGGGGCCGACGATTGCCGTGCAGCCCTCATGGAAGACGATCTGGGTGCGGTCGCAAAAAGACTTGAATCCAACGATTTCCAGTTTCTGGATTTGATGCATGCGCGAACCCCGCAACTCGTGACTGGTTGGTCCGGACCTCAGGGGGATGGGTGCGTAATCCTGCCAGTCGGGGTGCCGGAAATCACCTCGACGCAGAAAGAACCAAAACCGCGGGAAGAACCAGCCGGAATAGCTTTAAAATCTATAACTTCTCCGGCTCCCGCTCCTTCTTCAAAACCGTACTGCCCGGCACCCCGACTCAACGGCTCGAACTACGGGTCAAATATAGCACAGGGATGATCCCGAGCAAACGAAAAATCGCAACATAATGGGTCATTCCGTAATACAGATACTATATATAGTGAATCCTAAGATTTGGACATCCGACGAAATTCTTCGTAATCATCCGGGGAATTCAGGTCAAGCAGGTCCGTGTCGGAAAAGCCTCCCTCCGCTGCTGTCAACTGCCGGACGCGCAGGCCTGGTTCGTCGAGCAGGCTGACCATGCGATGCATGCCGGAGCGCAGGTTGCGTTCGACAACCGGCAGGCAGGTGCGGCGGTAAACGGCGCAAACCGGATGAAGACCACCGTCGGGTGTAATAGGAATGACAGCGTCAAAACCGGGAGAACTTTCAATGATATTACGGAGAAGAACTGCGGAAACACGGGGAAGATCGCAGGCAAGAACGAGCATCAGGGGGCGCTGACTATGAAGCATTGCTGCATGCAGTCCTGCCATGGGGCCGCTGCCGGCGTAAATGTCCAGGACTATCGGCAGACCGAGGGGGGTGTAGGCCGATGGATCGTTGGCAGACAGGAGCACCTGGTCGGTGAGGGTGCGCAAGCGGGCCGCAAGAAGTTGAGCAACGGATTTTCCTCCCACGCGCAGGAATGCTTTGTCGAAACCCATCCGGCAACTCTGCCCCCCTGCAAGCAGCACGGCCGCCAGATCCGGGTACAAGCCGCCCCCTGGGTACATATTGGAACCATTCATGAGCAGTCACAGTATCAGGGGAAGGGCATCGAGATCAATGAGGCGTGACGATTGTCGGTGACGAACGCCATTTCCTCATTCCGCAGTCGTAATGCGTAATTCATTCTTTGGCCGACTTGACCGTGTTCAAAGACGGGTTCTATACTTAGACGTCATTATTGTCGGTACGATTTCCGCGAAGTTCCCTCGGAAAGGTGCTTCTCGCAATGACAAAAAAATGGGTTCTGGCGGCAGTCATCATTCTCTCGCTGCCGCTGCCCGGCAATGTCTGGGCCCAAACTGGATTTTTTCGCATCGAGGATCTGCGTCCCGGAATGAAGGGGATCGGCAAGACCTGTTACCAGGGCAGCAGGCCGGAGGAATTTCAGGTCGAGATCCTTGGCGTCATGCGCCACATGAGTCCCGGCGGGGATGCCGTACTCGCGCGCTTGACGGGCGGCCCACTGCTGCAGACCGGAGTTTTCGAAGGGATGAGCGGCAGCCCCGTTTTTATTGACGGGAAGCTTTTGGGGGCGGTCGCTTTTTCTTTCCCGTTTGCCAAGGAGGCCGTCGCCGGAATCACGCCGATCACCCAGATGGTGGGTGCATTTACAGGAGCGCCGGATGTCAGCCCCTCGGGGCTCAAGGTCATTCTCAAAAAGAGCATGCTTTGGAAGTACCAATTGCCGGCGCCTGAATGGCAGAGTTCTGTGCCGGAGCTGGAGGTTACGCCGCTGGACGCAAGATCCCAGCCCGCTCTGACGCCCTTTGCCGGGCATGCGTTGCTTCCGATCGCAACCCCGCTCAGCCTGGGCGGATTCAGTGCCGAGACATTGCGGACGTTTGCGCCTCAATTCCGCGCGTTCGGGCTTTCAGTCTTGCAGGGATCCGGAGGCGCAACCTTGCAGGCGGGCGGTTCTGCTCAGCAATCTCCGGCATCCGACAGTGCGTCTCTCGAGCCGGGTTCCAATCTCGTCATCCCGCTGGTTCACGGTGACTTCGATGTTTCCGCGGGAGGCACGGTCACCTACATCGACGGCAAGAAGCTCTATGCCTTTGGTCACCCGCTCTTCAATCTCGGCTTCAGCCAGCTGCCGATGTACAAAGGAAAGGTCATTACAGTTTTTCCCAGTCTGCAGAGTTCCTTCAAGATTCTTGAGACCACTGATCCTGTCGGCACGCTCCTGCAGGATCGGAGCCTGGGGGTCTATGGCCTTCTGGGCGAGCAGACCAAGACGATTCCGATGAGCATCCGCATAGCCACGAGCCGGGGCGTCAAGAAGACCTGGAACTATGAGATCGTCCAGGATCGCCTGCTCACGCCTCTTCTGCTCAATCTGACGATATTCGAGACCGTCAATTCGACCGAAAGAGCCATGGGGGTTTCCACGATCAGGATAAAGGGCATGATCAGCCTGAAAGGGGAGCAGCCGATCGAACTCGAGAACCGCTTTTCATCCGACAGTAGCTCGTCTGCCAACGCCGCAATGTCGATTGCGGCGCCCGTGAACTTCCTCTTGGCGTCGGGCTACAAAAACCTGCAGTTCGAAAACATCGATCTGGACATCTCGGCTGTGGAGGACGACCGGGCCGCGGTGCTGGACTCACTCAGGATGGATCGCTCAGAGCTCAAGGCGGGGGAGTTCTTCAATCTCGAAGTGGTCTGCCAGAGAGCGAACGGAGAGGTCATCAAGGACTCATATCCCGTGAAAGTACCTGTCGGGATCACCCCGGGCCCGCTTTCGGTGTTCGTGGCCGACGGTACTACGATCATGGAAATGGATGCACGCGAGCAGGGCGAGGATTTGATACCGCGCGACCTGACGCAGGTGATCAAGTTCATCAATAACCTGCGCAAAAACGACCGTCTTTATCTGCGCATGTTCAGGCGCGAGGCGGGGGCAGTGATCAACGGCGAAGGCCTTCCGGGCTTGCCTCCGTCCATCCTCTCGATTCTCAGATCTGAACGCAACACCGGCAGCATGAGCCCGCTGCAGACGCTTCCTTTGCTGGAGTACGAATTCCCCCCCAGCAACTATGTCATTTCCGGGTCGAAGCTGCTGAACCTCGTGATCAAACCGTAACCGGGAGATGCCCTCGGCTGCTGCCGGCCTTGAATCTGCTCTCCGGACCCGGCATGGGGGTCTCCCGGACTTTGACAATCGGAGCCACTGATGCGATACCGAGGCCTGATCTTTCTGATATCCCTGCTGGCATTCTCCTGCGCCCTGTCGGCGGTCACGCCGCAGTTCTGGGAGAATTTCACCCAGGACGACCTGCTGAAAGGAACGCTGACACGCGTCTCCCTGGGTCCGGAAAGCAAGCTATTCCTGGCGCCGGCGTACGACATGTTTTTCGACACAAGCCAGCCCTATATTTTTTCCATGGTACGCGACAAGGCAGGGAACCTCTATCTCGGGACCGGCCACGAGGGGAAGGTCTTCAAGGTCGATCCGCAGGGCAAAGGAAGCCTGTACTTCCAGTCAAAGGAGCTGGATGTGTTTGCCCTGGCGCTTGATTCCGCCGGCACCCTTTATGTCGGCACCTCCCCGGACGGCAAGGTTTACAAGGTCACAGGCCCGAATCAGTCGACGGAGTTCTGCAATCCGGAAGATAAATACATCTGGGCGCTCCTCTGCGACGATGCCGGCAGCCTCTATGTCGGGACCGGCGGTAAGGGTGCGATCCACAAGGTCAGCCGCAGCGGCGAGAAGTCGGCTTTCTACAAGCCGGATGACACCAACGTCATGTGCCTGATGCGCGAAAGCAACGGCAACCTGCTGGCGGGCACGTCCCCGGGCGGCCTGATCATCGAAATCAACGCTCAAGGCAAGGGATTCACCCTGTTGGACACACCCCAGGAAGAAATTCGCGCGCTGGCCGTGGATCGGTTCGGCACCATCTATGCCGCAGCCGCCAGTTCGAAGGCTGGCCCCAAGACGGGAAGTTCGGGCGCATCCATACCGGCGACCGGCGCGGCTTTGCCCGTGGCTTCGATTCAAGCCCTGGCCAACCTTGCCGACAGGTCGAAGGAAACCATGGCCTCCGTGACTGCGCCCGGCGGTGGCAAAGACGCGGATGGCTCGAAGTCATCGATTTTTGCGATCTCAAAGGGTGGCAGTGCCGAGACCGTTTACAGCTCCGAAGACCGCATGGTTTACGACCTCCTGGTTCGAAGCGACGACACCCTGCTGGCAGCGACCGGCGGCAAGGGACGACTCTTGTCGATCGACACGGCCAAACAGGTCACCGTGGTGACGGATTCTCCCGAGGAACAAATGACACGGCTGGTGGCGGCGGGCGATGTGGCTTTCGTTTCCGGGAGCAATCAGGGAAAGGTCTACCGACTGCAGTCCCAGCAGGCGCAGAGCGGCAGGTTCGAATCGCGGGTCATGGATGCAAAGGTTGTGGCATCCTGGGGGAAGATCGCCTGGCGTTTCACCAATCCATCCGGAGGGAGCGTTAAGATCTCGACCCGAACGGGCAACACCGAAAAGCCTGACAGCTCCTGGAGCGAGTGGAGCGCGCCTTATTCGGCTTCCGGGCAGCAGATCACCAATCCCAAAGCGCGCTACCTGCAGTGGCGCGCCGACTTTGAGCGGGGATCGATGGCTGCGGGAAACGATTGCCTTGAGCGGATCCAGATCCCGTACCTCCAGGAAAACCTGCGGCCCCAGGTCGTCAGCATCAGCGTTCTGACCTCGGGCGTCGCGCTGCAAAAGCCTCCGGTGCTGACCGGGGGAACGATGACCCTCGGCACGGCCGCTACCAGCAGCGACGGCCAGTCGCTGAACTCACCGCGACTGCGCGGGAAGGAGTCCACTCCGCTGCCGCCGCGCCAGATCCTGCAGCCCGGGGCCCAGTCTTTCACCTGGAAGGGGACGGATGACAACGACGATGCCCTCGAATATTCCATCTATTTCAAAGGGGAAGGGGAATCGGACTGGAAGCTGCTGGCGAAGGATCTGACGGACACTTACTACACACTCGACGGCACCGCTCTCCCCGATGGCCTTTACCGGCTGAAGGTGGTGGCGAGCGACGCCCCTTCAAATCCATACGGCAAGGCTCTGATCGGTGAGCTCGTCTCCAAACCTTTCGTGATCAGCAATGCGACCCCGACCATCACGATCACAAGCCATACCATCAGCGGCAAACGGGTGGAGATCCTGTTTCACGCCAAAATTGGCGCCGGCCACATCGCCAGCGGTGAATTCTCGATTGACGGCGGCGAATGGTTCCTGGTCTTTCCGACCGATGGGATTGCGGATTCCGTGGAGGAGGACTTTCAATTGACCACCCCGGATCTCACCCCGGGCGAACACCTGATCGGACTGCGCGCGAGCGACGCCAACGGCAATACCGGCACCACGAAGCTAGTGGTGAAGATTCAGTAAGAAGAGTCAGGACGAAGAGGTTCCGGGATCGCTCTCCTGACACGCCTGTTGATTTTCATGCTCGCTTTTGTTTCTATCTCCCGACTCCTGTCTCCTGATTCCTGGCTGCCTCAGGGCAGCCACTTCAGCCCGGGTCAACGAACGATACTTACCGATTTCCAGACCTTCGAGGGTAAGCGGACCGATGCCTGTCCGCACCAGTTTCAGAACCTTGAATCCCACGGCTTCCATCATGCGCCGGACTTCCCGGTTTTTCCCTTCCTGGAGCACTACTTCCAGCCGGCTGTACTTGCCTCGGTCAACCACGCGCCGCACCGAACGCGGCCGGGCCCAATCGCCTTTTTTCATGCGCACTCCGGAGGAGAACGCCGCGATCGTCTCGTCGCTGATGATGCCGTTCAACTTGACCAGGTAAGTCTTCGCGGTTCCTGAGGCGGGATCGGAGATGAAGTTGGCAAAGTCAGTGTCATTCGTCAGCAGGAGAAGTCCGGACGTATCCCTGTCGAGACGCCCCACCGGCGTCACCCAGGGCAAGCTTTTGTCGAGGCAGTCGTAGACCGTGTTGCGCGCGCCGGGATCGCCGTGGCTCGTGATGACGCCCTTGGGCTTATAGAAGAGCAGGTAGAGCTTGCGCGCCTGTTTCACTCTCTTGCCGTCAAGATGGAATGAGTCCTCCTCAGGGCGCACCCAGACATCGGGATCCCGCACTACACGGCCATTGACCTTCACACGGCCGGTGCGAATCCACTCGCCTGCCATCGCGCGCGAAGCGAGGCCGAAGCGCGACAGCACCCGGTCGAGAGTCATCGCACTTTTCATCTTCATGTCTTGCATGTATCACACAGCGGCCATAACCTCCAGGCGAATTTGCAGCCGGGAGTCGGGGGTCAGGCACGACATCAAGCAGAAGAGTATTGATCTGCACTGCACTCCTCGCCACAATTGCACTGCACTTCACTCAAGCGATGGAGCGTCGCGCGCGAATTCAATCGCAGGTTGAAGAAGGAATTTGACGAAAAGAATATCGAGATGCCCTGCCGCCAGGTGACGATCAATATGGGACGGGACAAAAAGGGGAACGCCCCATCGCTCCATGTGATCGCCGGGACGAGGGGAAACACGAGCAGCGCCGCACAGGACCGGGGCAGGGTCGCATGACCGCTCCGCATCGGTGCGGCAGACCTTTTTCGATTGTCTGAAGACGGACAGCATCGGTTATGATCCTGCCTCTCGAAGTGAACGATCCGATTCAGGTGAAGACAGCCGCCTCCGGCTCGTATTCCAACTGTGAGAGCCGCGTCGAGGAGATTACTGCAGACGAGCTTCTCATCAGCTGGCCCACCGAAGCGGGAGAGCGCATCCCGGTTCTCGATCATCAGGTCCTGACGATCTCATTCAGCCGCTATATGAGGGTGTACGAGTTCGATGCCACAGTGCTGGACGTGATCGACGATCCGATCGCCCTCCTTGCCGTCCGCCCTTCAAGCTCGCTTCGCGTTATCCAACGGCGGGACGATGTCAGAATCCGGGCACTCGCTCCCGTCGAATTGACCGCAAGAGTTGTCGGGCTCGCGCGCTACAAAGATGCGCACACCCGCTCCCACCGCATCAGGAGTGAAACGACCAACATCAGCGCCGGAGGATTCACCATCCGTCATCCCGGGCCGATCGCCGTCGGCGCCATCTTCGAGGTCAAGTTGACCCTGCCGGGCGAGGACCGTCAACCGTTGGAGATGAGCGCGCGGGTCGTGCGCTGCCGACCTGTGACTGAGTCCGACGCACAACCGTCCGCATATGATGTGGGATTAGCTTTTACGCGCATCCCCGAGGCAGTGCGTGCGCGCGTCGTCCGGTTCGTTTTCGGCGCCCAGCGCGAGGAACGCCTCGAAGAGTGATGGAGTGTCCCGGACCGGGTCTTCCGAATCCGCTTCTCATATTGCCCCAGTTTCATTGCTTACCGGAGATCGGACTCGCCTGACTTGGCAATCTGCAATTGGCTTCATGGTGGGGTTTTTCACCCGACAATAGGTGAACCTCAACAACTACTATTTGCTTAATAATGAAACACCCGTGAGTCGGCAGGTGCGCTGTCCATGCAGGGAGATTCAGACGCCCGTTGTCATGCGGTGCTATAACACATTTTAATGCTTGGTATTGTTGCCTTTATGGATGTCTGACCTGTTTGCTTGCGAGTCCATTGTTGCCTGCCCCGGCGCATTCCCTCGCTTGGTGGTTTGATTCGTGCTTACATTTTCCGTTTACCAAGTTGGCGCCTATCCCCTTGTGTCTGGTTTGTGCCGGTATGTTGCTGGAACGGACGCCATCGGGTGAAGGGCATTAGATCTGGAATGAGACCGAGAACTCTCCTGTGGCTGTTTATGGCTGTCTTGTCTTTCCCTGCCTGCGCCGCCGCGCAGAAGGTGGAAGACTGCCTGATGTGCCATGACAGCAAGGACCTGACGACGCAGCGCGACGGCAAGGCAGTTTCCTTATACGTGGACGGCAAGAAGTTTTCGGGGTCGGTCCACGGCTCGCTCACCTGCGTCGACTGTCACAGTGACCTGCAAAACAAGGAATTGCCGCACGAAGAGAAGCTGGCCAAAGTTGCCTGCGGCAATTGCCACGCCGATGAGCAGAAGCTACACGCCGAATCCCGCCATGGAAAAGCGGTCGCGCGTGGTGATCCGCTGGCGCCGCGCTGCAAGGACTGCCATGGCAATCACGACATACTCCCGGTGAAGGACCCAGGCTCAGCCGTCGCTCCGGGGCGCATCCCCTATGTGTGCGGGAAATGCCACCAGGAAGGCACGCTGGTTCAGCGTCAACGGGAGATCCACGAGTCGAACATTCTCGAGAACTACTCGGAAAGCATGCATGGCGAGGCCCTGCTCAAGAAAGGGCTTACGGTGACGGCGACATGCGTCTCATGCCACACGGCGCACCAGATTCTGCCTTTCACCGACTCGCGCTCCTCGATCGCCCGCAAGAACATTGCCGCCACCTGCACGAAATGCCACGCCCAGATTGAAGCGGTGCATCGGAAGGTGATCAAGGGGGAGCTGTGGGAGAAAGAACTACACGTGCTTCCGGCATGCGTCGACTGCCACCAGCCGCACAAGGTCAGGCATGTATTTTACGATCAGGGGATGGCCAACGCGGAGTGCCTCCGCTGCCACGAAGGCAAGGGCATCAAGTCCTCGAAAGACGGGCGGCCGCTAACCGTCGATGCCTCCGAGTTGAGCCATTCGATGCACGTGAAGCAGGCCTGCAGCCAGTGCCACATCGGAGTCAGCCCGTCGCGCCTCCGCCCCTGCGAGACGATCACGCAGAAGGTTGACTGCGGCTCCTGCCACCCGGAAGTGGTGCAGCAGTACCAGCAGAGCACGCACGGACAGCTCTTTGCCAGGAAGGATCCCAACGCGCCCACGTGCCTGGAGTGCCACGGCACTCACAATGTTCACGGCAAGGGGGATCCCACGTCCGCCACATTTCCGACCAATGTCCCGGTCCTATGCGCGCGCTGCCATCGCCAGGGGCAGAAGGCGGCGGTGCGTTACACGGGGAGTGAGCTGGAAATCGTGGAACGGTACACGGAAAGCATTCACGGCAAGGGCCTGCTGAAGAGCGGTCTGGTAGTCACGGCCATGTGTACCAACTGCCACACAGCCCATCGTGTGCTCCCGCACGACAATCCCGATTCGAGCGTCAATCCGAAGAATGTCCCCGCCACATGCGGCAAATGTCACAATGGCATCCAGGAGCAGTTCGAGCACAGCGTTCACTCCCGCAAGGTCACCAAGACCGGTGCCGCGCTTCCGGTCTGCAACGACTGCCACAGCGCGCACACGATCAGCCGCACCGACAACGAGGGCTTCAAACTCACCATCATGGGCCAGTGCGGCAAGTGCCATGAGGCAATTGCGAAGACTTATTTCGACACCTACCATGGGAAGGTCTCGCAGCTGGGGTACACGAAAACTGCCAAGTGCTACGACTGTCACGGCGCGCACGACATTCTGAAGGTCTCGGATCCCCGTTCGCATCTCAGCCGGGTAAACGTGGTCGCGACCTGCCAGAAGTGCCATCCGGGCGCGACGCGTCGCTTCGCCGGCTACCTGACGCACGCAACGCACCACGATCCGGCCAAGTACCCCTGGCTGTTCTGGACCTTCTGGGGCATGACCGGTCTGCTCATCGGCACGTTCACGATGGGAGGAGCGCACACGCTGCTATGGCTGCCGCGCGCCCTGCAGATGCGCAGAGCAAACGGCCGCGCCCACGCAGCGTCCGAGGCCACCGAGTATCTGCGTTTCACGCGTCTGAATCGCCTTCTTCACGCCACGATGATCGTGAGCTTCATGAGCCTGGCGTTGACCGGTCTCACCCTGAAGTTCTCCTACACTGCCTGGGCATCGGTGGTGTCGCACATGCTCGGGGGGTTCGAGTCGGCCGGCTACATTCACCGTGTGGCGGCTTCCATTATGGTGGGCGTTTTCATCACCCACATTACTGACCTGGTGCGCCGCAAGCGCCGGGAGCACAAATCATGGCGCAGCATGCTTTTCGGACCGGACACGATGCTGCCGACCCTCAAGGATCTGGGTGAGTTCATCGGCTCGATCAAATGGTTCGTGGGGTTGGGTGAGCGCCCGCGCTTCGGTCGGTGGACTTACTGGGAGAAATTCGACTACTTTGCGGTCTTCTGGGGGGTCGCCGTCATCGGATCAACCGGCATGACGCTCTGGTTTCCGGAATTTTTCACCCGGTTCCTGCCCGGCTGGTCTCTTAACGTGGCCACGATCATCCACAGTGACGAGGCGCTGCTGGCAACCGGCTTCATCTTCACGGTCCATTTCTTCAACACGCACCTGCGTCCCGAGAAATTTCCCATGGACATCGTGGTCTTCACCGGGCGCATGTCTCTTGAGGAATTCCGCAACGACAAGCCTGCCGAATACGAGGCCCTGGTGAAGAGCGGCGAACTCGAGAAGCATCTGGTCGAGCCCTATCCTCCCGTCGTGGTCAAGACCATCCGGTTCTTCGCCTGGGGAGCGCTCGCCCTCGGATTCAGCATGGTGATATGGATCGTCTATGCAATGTTGTTTGCATACCGGTAATCCCATTCGCGGGCACATGGGATGACCGGGTTGTTATAACCGGCAATGGGTGGAAAAAGCGTTTATGAAAGCGGCCTGTAACGTTCTTTGGGTCTCTGTTCTGCTCCTGGCTCTTGCTGGCTCCAGCTTCGGCCAATCCAATGAGGACTGTCTCGCGTGCCACAGCCAGGCCGGCATGGTCAAGCAGAAAAAGGGGCAAGAAGTCGAGCTATACGTCGACAAGGACATCCTTGCGCAATCGGCTCATGAATCGCTGGGTTGCGTCGACTGCCACCAGGGATTCAATCCTGCCAGGATCCCGCATGCGAAAGTCATCAAGCCGGTCCAGTGCCAGACATGCCACGACGCCGGCACCTATGACAAGAGCATACACGGGGCGGCTCTCGGACCGGAAGGCTGCGGTGCTTGCCACGGCACGCACAATATCCTTTCCCCCAAAAACCCGGACTCGCGGGTCAATCGCGCCCATGTCGTCGGCACATGCGGCAAGTGCCACCAGGACGAAGACGAGCGTTATTCCCGTTCCACACATGGCGCGTCTCTCGCCAGCGGGGCCAAAGGGGCCCCTTCCTGTGTGGACTGCCATGGGGCCCATGCCATTGTCCCCATCACGGACCCACAATCGGTGCTCTACAAGACCAAAGAGCCTGCGGTCTGTTTGAAATGCCATCTCGACAACCCGCAGGTGCGCCAGCAGGTGGGACTGTCTGCAGGCTTCATCGGCGGATATGAGGAAAGCATTCACGGCGTAACGCTCGCGAGGGGGGATCTGAAGGCCCCGAGCTGCAGCAGCTGCCACGGCGCCCACGACATGGCAATCGGGAGCAATCCGAAGTCATTCGTCAGCAAGTTCAAGGTCCCCGACACCTGTGGCAAGTGCCACCCCCAGGTAGTCACGGCTTATTACGAGAGCATTCACGGGAAAGCGCTCAAGGCAGGGAATCAGGAGGCGCCCAACTGCACCGACTGCCACGGCGAGCATCAGATTTTCGCTCCCAACGATTCACGTTCCCGCGTGGCCGGTAGAAATGTCTCCGCCCGTGTCTGCGCTGAGTGCCACAACTCCGTGATGCTCACTCAAAAGTATGGACTGGCTTCGCAGCGTTTCACGTCGTTCGAAGACAGCTATCACGGCCTGGCCTCAAAGGAGGGCGTAGTACAGGTGGCCAATTGTGCCAGTTGTCACGGCTATCATAACATCAAGCCTTCGTCAGACCCGTCTTCCACCATCAACAAAGCCAACCTTCCGGCCACTTGCGGGAAGTGCCACCAGGGCGCCAACGAGAACTTCACCAGGGGCGCTGTTCACCTCCTCATCGCCCCCGCCACCGAACCGATCCTCTATTGGATCCGGGCGTTTTATGTCGGGCTCATCCTGGTGATCATCGGCGGGATGATCGCGCACAACCTCCTCGATTTTACCCACAAGTCGAAGCACCGCTTCGCCCTGCGCCGCGGCCTGGTCGCAGGGGAACATTTCAGCCCAACCCAGTACCTGCGCATGTCGGTGAGCGAGCGCATTCAGCACGCCACTCTGGCGATTTCCTTCATCACCCTCGTGATTACCGGGTTTATGTTGAAGTTCCCCGACGCCTGGTGGGTAGTCCCGGTCCGGCAGTGGAATGAAAGAATGTTCGCCGTGCGCGGCATCGTGCATCGCGTTGCCGGCGTTGTCTTGATCGGCGTCAGCATCTATCACCTCTACTACATATTTGGCGTCTCCCGGGGCAAGCAACTGATCCGCGACCTGCTGCCGAAACTGCTCGATGTGCGCGAGCTTTGGGGTAT
Source organism: Terriglobia bacterium (assembly GCA_020072565.1). Classification (NCBI taxonomy): domain Bacteria; kingdom Pseudomonadati; phylum Acidobacteriota; class Terriglobia; species Terriglobia bacterium. The sequence goes on along the minus strand of JAIQGI010000031.1, from coordinate 56,924 downwards.
GGCCAAGTATTACCTTGGCCTGTCAAAGTCGAAGCCGCAGCTTGGGCGGTTTGCCTATATCGAAAAGGCGGAGTACTGGGCGCTCATTTGGGGTGTGGTCGTCATGGGGGGGACGGGGATCATCCTCTGGTTCAACAATTACTTTATCGGCCTGTTCACACTCCTGGGCTGGAATGTGGCCCAGGCAGTCCATTATTACGAAGCCTGGCTCGCTACGCTCGCCATACTGGTATGGCATTTCTATTTCGTGATCTTCAATCCCAGCGTCTATCCGCTCAACACGGCCTGCATCACCGGTACCCTGACTGAGGAGGAGATGGCTGAGGAGCACCCGCGCGAACTCGAGGAGATCCTCTCGGCGCAGATGGAGCAGGAGATCGCCGAAGAGGAAGCCGAATCGGCCGGTCATCGCTCCGCATGAGGCAGGGGTCAGGATTCGAGATTCAGAAGTTCTGCTCTTGATTTTTCCGTACAGCAAAAACAGAGCCGCCGCCAAACCTTAGGGTTTAGCGGCGGTTTCTGTTTGATAACCAGCCAATTCTTTTATCTGGCTCCTGACTCCTGGGCTTAATCGTAGACGATGATCTTACTGAAGGTGAGAACCAACGGTGAGTCTACCGCCCTGCCGTTGCGGCTGGCCGGCCTCCAGCCCGCAGTGTTGATCATGTCGATGAAATCGCTGAGCAGCGAATCGTCGGCGGGATATTCGAGGATGTTCTGAGCCTTGGCGGTTCCGCTGCGATCCACGAAGGTGAGCACCGAGACCGTGTCGTCATGGGCAGTGCGCGAAGCGCTCTGGGCGAAATTCGCCATGTACTGGTCGTTGATCCTGGGTTCGCTCGACCGGATGGGTTTTTGCGCTTCGACGGAAATAAATCCCCAAGCCCTCTGCAGATTCCTGGCCAGCTGCTCAGAGGTTCGAACCTGGGTCCATTCTACCCGTCCAGGCAACGGATTCGGCAGGCCCAGAAAAATCGGATTCATCGCAGAGGAGATCGCGATAAAAAAGACAACAGTAGCCATCACCCCCGTCAGCCGGGTGATGTACCACATTCCCTCCGTGGTCCGGATTCTGGACCACCAATACTCGAGGGCCGATTGAATGCTGTTCCTCCAGGTTTCCTGTCGGGCGCGGCTGATTCTCAAATTGACAAGGTCGTAAAGATAATCCGGGGTCTCGGTCGGCCGCAGCTTCCCGAGTGCATCCTGGAGCTTTTGATACCGAGCGAATTCCTGGCAGCAATCCGGGCACACTCTCAGGTGTTGAGCAACGCCCGCAGCGAGATCCCCCTCGAGCATCTCATCGAGGAACAACGATAACTGGCCAAGCACCTTCTCACATCTCATAACCCTTCCTCCGGCGTATTCATCCCAGAGTTCCATTGAGACGACGCTTAAGCTCCTCGCGTCCTCGCGCGATGCGCGATTTCACTGTTCCGAGTGAAATCCGTAGCAGTTCAGCTATTTCTTCGTAAGACAGGCCTTCGACATCTCTCATGATCACTGCGACTCGTTGTTGAACCGGTAGTCCTTGAAGCGAACGCTCGATCTCGAGGCGTTTTTCCTGCAGCAGGAGCGCCTCCTCAGGCGTATTGCCCGCCGACTCCAAAGACTCCGACAGCGTACGGCTGTCATCGTTGCTTAAGTGTTCGTCCAAAGATACCGTCCCGCGACGTCTGAGACGGTTCCACCAACGACAACGATTCGAGGCACGATTGATGGCAATGCGATAGATCCAGGTTTTTAGCGAAGACTCGCCACGAAAGCGATGCAGCTTGCGGAACACGGAGAAAAACACTTCCTGAGAGACATCGAGGGCTTCCTCCCGATCCCCCAGAATTCGGATTGTCAGGCTGAACACCATCGAATGGTAGCGCTTGAAGATCTCCTCAAACGCCTCGGCTACCGGGGCCTGACTCTCCTTCCGTTCCAGCGCAACGCTTTTATCTTCGTACCTGGCTATTACTAATTCATCCGGAAAACCCGTATTCATGCGACCATCCGCCACAATATGGGTTCAACCATAGCGCCAGATGTGCCTCTTCAATCATTTAGACATCGCCTGGTGCCCAAAAGTTTCCAAAATCTTCAAAAGCCTGTAACTGGTGTTGTACCAACGGTTGCCAAAAGCCGATCCAGTTCCGCGGGAGTCAGCTTCTGGGTTTTTTCCAGATAGCTGGATAAGGTCACTAGTTTCACAAGCTTAGCCTCTGGTGGAGTAGAGGCTAATAACGCCTCGAAGCGCTCCTGAACCAGGCTCGGATTCATACCCTCGGGGGACTTCTGTATCAGGGCCTGTTTGACCACATAGGCGACGATCACCGGCGCATAATAGCGGGCAATGCCGTACACCCCGACGAAAAGCAGGGCCAGAAGGCCCAGCACTGAGATGCGCTGCCCGAAAGTTTTATACATTTATCCCTTCTCAGTATACCAGATTGGGGGACAATTCGCTGTGTGCCTTGTGCTATAATCCGCTCGTTTCCGGATACCTCTCTTACGCCTATGAATTGTCCCGGGTGCCACAGTACAGAGATCGACAGTGATGGACTTTGTCTGGTCTGCGGTTTTCGGATCGGCATGTCCGGGGAACCTTTGGAGCCGGAAGCTGCCGGTCGACCGCTCGCTGAGAGCGCGGCCCCCGATGCAGCCGGATCCGAGTCCCGGGAACTTCCAGAGTGGCGCCAGGAGCTTTCGCGTCGTCTTCAGGAAATCAAGCTGAAACGCGAGGCCGGCAACGGCGGTACCGCGGCTTCCGAGGCCGCTGCCGGGGCCGAGACTGCGGAAACGCGGGAGTCCGTCGCTGAAGAACCGGAACCGCCTTCGCTCAGGCAGGCCGGTCCCCGAAAGCCTCGGCGTGCTGCGCGCATTGCGGTTCGCGATTTGCCGCCCGTGGCCGATGCCGCTGTTCCTCCCGATCAACTGTCGACCTCCCCAACCGAACCCGCAAAACCGGAGCCTCAGGCCTCGGAACCCAAACCCCTGGAGCCTCCCGTGGGGGATGTGGTAGTCCGCCCTTCAGTGGAGAAGGCGGAACTCAGCCGTAAGCAGGACATTCAGAACTTGATCGATGCCGCCGTGGCTAAGCAGGCAGCGCGTGAACAGCCGGTTGCGCCGGAGCCTAAACCGGAATCCAAACCAATGCCGGCGCCGAAGCTTGAACCGGCGCGCGGCCCGGAACCCAGGATGGCGCCAGAGCCCAGGCGGGATCGGAAGATCGAGCCCGAGCATGATCGCGAGATCAGAATCTCGCAAACGCTGCCAGGCGAGCCAAGGGAGGGCAAGCTGATCCTGCTCTCGCGCACCCTGGCCGGATTGGTAGATCTCATCATCATCGCCATATGCGCGGGTATGATAATCCTTTCAGTGGATGTTCTTGAAGGCATTGAAATGCTGGACAGCGTTAGCATGATCTACTATGCCCTCCTGTTCCTCTTGACCTATTTCGTGTACTCATTTTTCTTTCTGGGGATGGCGAGCCAGACCGTGGGCATGATGCTCACGGACTTGAGAGTAGTGGGCGCCTCGATCCGGAGTCTGAGCGCCGGCCAGATTCTCGTTCGCTGCTGCACCTTCCTTTTGGGCCTTGCGGCACTGGGTGTCGGCCTTTTGTGGGGATGCCTGGACCGCCAGTCAAGATGTCTGCACGACCGGTTTTCTCAGACGCGCGTCGTGAGAGTGATGTGGTACTAGCCTGGTTGCAGGCTTGCCGACGCAGCCCCTTCAGCGGTTGGCGAATTTATCGGCATAGGATTCCGGCAGTCCCACGATGAGGCGAACCTTCGGGCCGCGGCGCCGAATCGAAGAGTACTCGCCGTTCGATACCATCCCAAATCCGCTCTCGGACTCGCCGACTCTCTGCCCCTTCGGATACCTGTTGGCCAGCCAGGTTGACAGCGCACCGTAGAACCGGTCCGCGCTCTGCTGATCATCCCAGACGCTCTCGGCGAACACGGCGCCGTGGCTGCCCGCGTTCTCCTCAACCAGGATTACCTGGTCACCGCCCCAACCGTCGGCAGCATTTCTAGCCGACTCCTCCGGCAGGTTGAGTTTCAGAAGCAGGTAGAGCGAAAACTCACCGAGCACGTTTCTGTAAGTGACCTTCCAGTCCTTTCCCAACTGTGACGTCGGGTCCTCCACTGAGACGGGCTTGGGATTGTCGCGCCGGCCCAGGTACTTGTCGGGGTGGATGATCTGCTCGGTCGAGACCGGCAGGTCCGAGTAGATCTTGTCGACCACGGACCAGGGCTCGCCGTGGGCCCGGACCTTCTGCATAAAGGCGGTGCCATAACTGTATGGGAAAACCAGGGTTTCCCTGATATAGTCCGGAGCACTCCTGAGCACTTCGAACGGATCGTTTACCAGCGAGAGCTGCGAGCTCATGGAGGAGACCAAGTTTGGAATTTGCAGGTAGGTCATGCCTGCCGGCTCCAGGATGAAGTCGAGCATGACCGCCGTCGCGTCTCCTTCGGCGATAGCCTGGTGGGCGAGGGCCAGGTCTTCGTTATGCGACTTGCGGTCGCGCTGCTGCATACCCTTGAGATCGAAGTACTGGTCCTGGAGCGCGTGTGTCAGCTCATGGACCATCGCCGGCTTCTGTTCCTCGATCGGGAGCCATCCTGCAATGAAGTATGCTTTTTTCTCGGGATCGTAAAATCCGCCGACCTGCTCGGTAAGAAGCTTGAGTATGAATCCGGCATAGTCCATGTCGGGCGGAATCAATCCGAGTTTCTGCAGCAGGGCTCCTTCACTCTTGAGTTCGTTTTTCTCGTAATGGTCGGAGACTTCCCGGGTGATGAACTGGGAGATCTCCGCACGGGTCTTAATCCCTTTTTGGATGGGCGCCTTGGGTTCGAGATGCCGAAGACGAGCCACCGCGGGTACGAGATCGTCCGCGACCGCGAGCAGCTTTTCGGGCTGCGCGACCTCCTGCAGCAGAGCGCGGGCAATTCCGCCCGACAATAAAAACGGGATCAGGATCAGACACCAAACCAGCCGCCACCGAAAATTTCGCATCGACAACACCGCGCCAGGAAGTTGCATGCATTGAACCGTTTCCGCCGACTTCAGGCCGGCCCACTCATTGGATGATATTAGTTGCCGGCGGGGCAGTCAATGCCGGCCCCCAAAGAACCTCCACGCCCAACGATTTTCTTGACGCTCCACTTGCAAGGCTGATATCTTCTCACCCTGTTTTTTCGCTCATTCAGGTGTGGGCGGGCGCCGCATCCCGTACTCTCTCAGCCGGCGTCTTCCTACGAGAGACGCTTGAGGCAGTGCATCATGAATTTAGTTTGTATTCTGCTTTGGCTGGTTGCCGGCGGGGGACAGGCGAGAGTTTCTCCATCGCCGACCGCGATCAACCGGGCATTCAACCGATTGTACAACTGCGACTTTGCGGGGGCGCATTCGATCCTCGATGACCAGCTCCGCAGCCACGCGGATGACCCCCTTCTGTACTCTGTGCATGCCGCTGCCTACCTCTATTCCGAGTTTCACCGTCTGAGGATCCTTGAGACGGATTTCTTCGAGGACAATGACAAAGTCACCGACAGGAAGAAACTGAAGCCCGATCCGTCAGTGCGCGCACAGCTGTTTGCAATGACGGGGGAGGCAAGGAAGCGTGCTGCGGCGCGATTAGCGGTTGACCCGAAAGACCGCAACGCGATGTTCGCCCTGTGCATGGCCTCAGGCGTGGAAACGGATTACTACAGCCTGGTCGAGAAGAGATACATCCGCAGCTACTCGCTCTCCAAAGAATCCCAGCAGTACGCACGCAAGCTGCTGGCTTTGAATCCGCCCTTTTACGATGCCTATCTGACGCTCGGATCCGTGGAGTACGTCGTCGGAAATCTGAATTTCTTCTTCCGGCTTTTCATCCGCTTCGATCAGATCGATGGGAATAAGCAGAAAGCTATCGAAGAATTAAAGAAGGTGGTCGAGGGCGGCCGCTATTATCCGCCGTTTGCGAAAATCCTGCTGTCGGTGATCTATTTGCGGGAGAAGCAGCCTCAGCAGGCGCTGGCCCTGCTGAGAGAGATGGCTCGCGACTTTCCGGAAAATCCGCTGATCAAAACCGAGGTCGACCGCCTTTCGGGCGGCGTAAGCATCATGCCGCCGGCGAACGGCTCGGCAAAGTAGCCCAAGAAGCCGGCACACGACCACCGGCGGATATCGGGTTTCAGAGCCATTTGTTCTCCTGGTACCAGGAAAGCGTCTCCCGGATTCCTCTTTCCAGGGAATATTGCGGGCGGAAGCCCAATTCATCGCGGATTCGTTGTGAGGAGCAGGTCCAGGATGTCTGCAGGAACTCCCGAACCTTCTGCGAGTTGATCAGCCAGACTTTCCCCGTGAGTCGCGCACAGATGTCCCCGATTGCGCCCAAGCTCCGGGCTGCCGCAACCGGCATGCGCACGCGTTTCGGCTTCCTGACCAGGGCGCAGGCAATTGCGTCGGCCACACTGGTCCAGGTTTGAATGCATCCGTCATCCACCAGATAGGACCTTCCCACGGTGTGTTCGCTGAGAAGAACCGCAGCGACGGCGTCAGCGAGATCCTGCACATAGATCAGGGAGAGATGGTGCGCGCGCATCCCGATGAGCGGAATGATCCCTCGCCTTACAAACCTGAAGTAGACATAGAAGTCCAGGTCGCGCGGCCCGTAGACCGCGGGCGGCACGACAATGCTCACGGGAAGATCGCCCACAAAGGACTCAGCGACTCGCTGGGCGGCAAGCTTGCTCTCGCCGTAATCGCTGACCGGATGAGGGATGGAGTCTTCGGTTATGGGCCTGCCATCGGTTGACGGGCCGAGCGCTGCCAGGCTGCTGAGGTGCACGATTTTCAGGATCTTGTCCTTGCGGCGCCTGCACGCGGTGTAAAGATTCCTGGACCCGCCTTCGTTGACCCGGAAATAGCCGGCTCGCGAGGGGGCCTTGGTGAGTCCCGCACAGTGCACAACTGCGTCGACGCCTTCGATTGCCGACGCCAGAGTCTCCGCCTCCGTAACGTCTCCCGAGGCCAACTCAACGTCCAGGGGCCTGATGAAATCCAGGCGGCTGCTTTGCCTTACCAAGCAGCGGACGGCAATGCCTCGTGACCGCAGGGCATGCACTACATGTCCGCCGATAAATCCGGAAGCTCCGGTTACGAGAACTTTTCGCATCAACTATGACGCGCTGAGAGAAAAATCATACAAACGATACTTCTTGTAGACTTTAAATCCGATATTCTCCATGATCCGGTTCATGATGGCATTGTTCTCCAGGATCCAGGACATCTCTCCCCGCCAGATCCCTCTGGCCCGCGCCCTCTGATAAGTTTCGTAGTAGAAACAGGTGTCAATCCCCCGGTGCCGGAATTTCTTGAGCACTCCCATGGTTATTAAGCGCAGCGCATCGATCCTGCCTTTCTGGTGGAGGATCCTGAAAATTCCGAAGGGGAAAAGCCTGCCGTTAAGCCGGATCAGAATCTGGTTAATGTCCGGCAAGGCGAGTGAGAAACCGACCGCTTCCCCATTGACCTCGGCAATCAGGCACAGATCAGGATCGACCATCTGTTTGAGACTCCTGGCCAGATGATCGAATTCGCGCGCCGTCATGGCCACCGCTCCCCAGTTGTCCTCCCAGGCGGAGGTGTAGATGGTGCGGATCCGCTCCAGATCGGCGGCAAAGTCGTTCATGCGCAGGGAGCGGATGGTGAACTCGTGCCGGCGCCGGTTGATTTCGGCCCACCGCAGGACCTCATCCGGTATGCGTTCCTGCTTGAACTCAATGTAATAGGCGAAAAGATCCATGGCCTTCTTGAAGCCGTAGCCCTCGACCAGCCGCTCATAGTAAGGCGGGTTGTGGGGCATCAGGATCATGGCAGGCGTGCCGAATCCCTCGATGAGAAGGCCGATATCGTCGTTTACGCACAGGTTTTCGGGGCCCCGCATTGTCTCCATGCCCTGGGAGCGGAGGAAGTTCCCGGCTGCATCGAACAGGCGGTTGGCAACGGTCTGATCATCGGCACATTCAAAGAGGCCGAAAAATCCGGCATTTTCGTGGTGAGTCCGGATGTGATTGAAATTGATGACGGCCGCGATGCGGCCCACTTCATCGCCGGCTTCATCAGAGGCGAGGTAGAGCTTCACGTCCGCATGTTCGAAGAAGGGATTCTTATCAGGGTTCAGGAAGTCCCTGCGCTCAAGAATGAGCGGCGGTACCCAGTTCTTGTCATTCCGGTAAATCTTCCACGGGAGCCTGATAAATCGGTCTATGTCATTCCTGGTGACGGCCTCACGAATGATCATAGCACCCGATTCCACAGGTGATGACCCCCAAGCGTTTACCGACACGCTCGAACTTGTCAAGCGCGCAGTCAATCTGCTCAAATGAATGAGTGGCCATGAGGCTTACACGCAAGAGCGCCTGGCCAACCTCGACCCCCGGGTAGACGACTGGATTTACGAAAATACCCTCCTCCTGCAGCGCGAGCGACATTCGAAGGCATTTCAGGTCGTCCCCGACTATGACGGGCAGAATGGGTGTCACCGATTGGCCGAGGTTATAACCCATTCCTTTGAGGCTTCCCGACATACGGTGGGTGTTGTCCCAGAGTCTCTGGAGGCGCTCCGGCTCGGATTCGATGATGTCGAGGGCGGCCATAACCGCCGCCACGTTGGCGGGGGTCGGGCTGGCGCTGAATATGAGCGACCTCGAGTTGTGCTTGAGATAGTGGATGGTCGCGTTATCAGAGGCAACGAAACCGCCCTGCGACGCGAGCGATTTGCTGAAGGTGCCCATGATCAACTCCACCTTGTCGGTCAGTCCGAAATGAGAGGAAGTGCCCCTTCCTCCCTCCCCGATCACGCCGATCGCGTGAGCGTCGTCGATCATGATCATGGCATTGTACTTCTCGGCCAGCTCCACCATCGTGGGCAGATCTACGATGTCTCCATCCATGCTGAAGACCCCGTCCGCCACGATCAACTTTCCCCGTTCGTAAGGGATCGGCTTCAATACCTCCTCGAGCCCCTTCATATCGTTGTGCCTGAATCGGACGGTCTTGCCGAAGCTCAGGCGGGCGCCGTCGACGATGCTCGCATGATCCAGCTTGTCGAGCAGGACGAAATCGCCGTGCCCCACCAAGGCGGATATTACCCCCTGGTTCACCTGAAAGCCTGTGGAGTAGAGCAGCGCCGCCTCTTTCCCCACGAATGCGGCGATCTTTTCTTCACACTCGATATGAATATCAAGGGTGCCGTTCAGGAAGCGCGATCCCGCACATGCCGTCCCGTACTTGTGCAGCGCCTGGGCTGCAGCCTCCTTGACCTTAGGGTGATTGGTGAGGCCCATGTAACTGTTCGATCCGAACATCAGCAATTTGCGGCCGTCCACCGTGACTTCCGTGTCCTGCTCGGATTGGATCGGCCTGAAAAACTGATACAAACCCAAAGCCATGAGTCTTTCGGCGTCTTTGTAATTCAGAATTCGTTCTTTAATCCAATTAGAGTTCTTCATCTCGACTCCAGCCAACCAGGTACTTGCGCCCCTTGGATATCGTAGTGAATATGATCCGCCATCCTATACCGTGAAGGAATTCTTGCAAAACAGAATTTGCGCGTCAGGTGACAAATGTGCGTGAATGGTCAGGGGCTGGTTTGCATTTCCTTGAGTTTTCACGTCGCCCGCTCAGCTGTTGCTTCCAGGGGAGAATGGCGCCGGTTTCGCGGAAAGGCAAGCAAAAATAGCCTGAATGCAGGCGTTGAGCTTCTCAGAGCCGGTCTTGCATCGTGGCTTTTCCGCCCTGCCGCCGAACCCTGAAGGGATCCCGCTCGTCGCGATGTTTGAACCGGGCACGCGGCCTTGTGCGTTGTCCTCATGGCGGACAACGAGCCCGTATCAGCGGCTAAGCTGTTGCACTATAGAGCCTTATGTTGAAGAGGAGCGCTCACTTTTGCGCTTTTTTTGAATTGATTTTCGACAGGCCAGAGTGTACATTTCGGGTTTCGCATTCCCCAGGATGTGAGGCTGTGCCCCCCATGAATGACCTTTTGCCTGTGCTTGTGATGGCGCTGCTGGTAGGCGGAATTGCCGCACTCTTTGTGGCCGCCTCGACCTTTCTCGGCCCGAAGAAACGTTCCCGGATTAAGGACGAGCCTTTCGAATGTGGAATGCCGTCGGAAGGCATGGGCCACAGGCCGGTGCCCGTCCGTTTCTACCTCATGGCGCTGCTCTTTATTCTGTTTGATGTCGAACTCGCTTTCCTGTTTCCCTGGGCCGTAGTATTCCGCAGCCTGGGGATTTTCGGATTCATGGAGATGTTCATCTTTTTTCTGGTTGTCGGTGTCGGCTTTGTGTATGCATGGAAAACGGGAGCGCTCGAATGGGAGTAGAGGATCCGGCTGATAACTCGAACGACCTGCATCGGCCGTTGACGCTGCTGGCGGAGAATTTCCCTCAGGAGATTTGCGAAGCTTCCCCGTCGCATGATGAGGCCACGGCCGTCGTTTCGCCCGCCGCGCTGCGAAAAATCCTGGAGTTCTTGAAGCAGGACACGCGGCTGCTCTTTAACGTTCTCCTGGATGTCACGGCAGTCGATTACTTGGGGCGCGAGCCCAGATTTGAGGTTGTCTACCACCTGCTTTCCTTGCCTTTCAACCAGCGGCTGCGCATCAAGGTGAGACTGCAGGGCGATAAGCCAACGCTTGATTCCGCGACCTCGCTTTGGGGGAGCGCGAACTGGTTGGAGAGGGAGGTCTGGGACATGTTCGGGATCGAGTTCACGGGGCACCCGGAACTGAAGCGCATTCTCCTGTACCCGGAATTCGAAGGACATCCGCTGCGCAAGGATTATCCGATCCGCCGGCGGCAGCCGTTGATTGGACCGAAAAACTGAGGTATCGGTGTCCGATAAAGAGTTGGTTACATTCACAATTGACGGGCAGACCGTGCAGGCCGCCACAGGAACGACCGTTCTGGAGGCCGCGAGATCGATCGGCATCGAGATCCCGCATTACTGTTACCATCCCGGCCTTTCGATCGTCGGCAGTTGCCGGATGTGTCTGGTGGAAGTCGAAAAGATCCCTAAGCTTCAACCCTCGTGCGCAACCCCGATCGCCCGGGGGATGGTTGTCCGGACGCGCACGCCCGAGGTGCTTCGCAACCGTCAATCGGTCCTGGAATTTCTGCTTCTCAATCACCCGCTGGACTGTCCGGTGTGCGACCAGTCGGGAGAGTGCGAGCTGCAGAACTATTACATGGATCATGGCTGCTATGATCCGCGCTTCAATGAAAACAAGAAAAAGCGCAGGAAAGCTCTGCCGATCGGGCCGCACGTGATCCTCGATCAGGAACGCTGCATTCTCTGTACCCGGTGCGTCCGCTTTACCCAGGAGATCTCCAAGAGTGCGGAACTGGCGGTGCATGAGCGCGGGCATCTGAGCGAGATTGCCATATTTCCGGGGGCGGAGCTGGACAATCCCTACTCCGGCAATGTCGTGGATCTCTGTCCTGTTGGTGCTTTGACCGATCGCGATTTCCGTTTTCAATGCCGAGTCTGGTTTTTGGGCAGCGCTTCCTCCATCTGCCCCGGGTGCAGCCGTGGCTGCAACATCGAGATCCACTTCAACGAACGTTTCAACCCACGCTATCACAGCCGACGGGTTCATCGCCTCAAGCCCCGGTTCAACCCTGAGGTCAACCGCTACTGGATGTGCGACGAAGGCCGGTACTCGTACCACGCGATTGACGCCCCGGAGCGGCTCCGGGTTCCTTCGTTGAAGCAGGAAGGAGTTCATCGAACAGCGGGCTGGGACGAGGCGGTCGCGCGCACCGCGGTTGCCCTAAAGCGTACGGTGGAAAAGTTCGGTCCCCAGGCCGTGGCTGTGCTCGCCTCGCCGCAGATGACCAATGAAGAGCTGTTCCAGATGGACCGGCTTTTCCGTACCGGCTTGAATGTGAAGAACTTCGAGTATCGGGTTCCCCAGCGCGAGGTCGGCTACTCGGACGGCTTCCTGGTTACAGCCGATAAGAATCCGAATGCGTTCGGTGCGGAGGTAATGGGTTTTGCCGGCGCCGGAAGCGACAAATTGCTCCAGGCTTGCGCCGAAGGCCAAGTTCGTTTCCTCTACATCTGCCATCACGACCTGACCCGGGGCCACGACGCCAATCTGGCAGGCAATGCCTTGGCAAACCTGGATTTTGTTGCCTTTCACGGTGCCTTCGCGCACGCTACGGCCGGCATGGCAGATGTCCAGCTGCCCAGCGCCCTCTATGCCGAAAAGACCGGGACGTTTACCAATTTCCAGGGGCGGGTCCAGCGCATCCATGCCGCAATTCCACCGCTGGAGCAGTCTCTGCCGGACCTGGAAATCTTTGCGCAGCTTGCGGCCGCGCTGGGAGTGGCGCTGCCCGTCGTATCCGCGGAGCAGGTGTTCCAGGAGATTGGAACCCGGTTTCTGGCTTTTGCGGGAATGGACTACGCGACCGTAGGCGAATCGGGTCAAATGCTCAAGTTGGGGTAAATGGCTGTATGTGGCTTGATGTTCTTATCATCCTGGCCAAAGCCGTCTTTTTTCTCACATGCGTGCTGACGCTCACCTCGCTGTTGACCTGGATGGAGCGGAAACAGTCGGCTGTCATGCAGGATCGCCTGGGCGCCAACCGGGCACCCATTCTGGGCATCCGCGCGTTCGGCTTGCCCCATATCCTTGCGGACGCTCTGAAGATGTTCTTCAAAGAGGACTACGTACCGCCCGGAGGCGACAAGCTGCTGCATACGGCCGCTCCGATCGTGGCCCTGTTTTTCGCCTTGATGAGCTTTGCGGCCATCCCTTTCGGCAATTCGATTCAGATTGGCGGAAGAACCATTGAGCTGCAGATCTTTCCGTTCAACATAGGACTGCTGTTCATCTTCGCCATGATGTCGATGGGGATTTTCGGCACCTTTCTCGCGGGATTCTCCTCCAACAACAAGTTTGCATTTTTGGGGGGCCTGCGCGCTTCGAGCCAGATGATCAGCTATGAAATCACCATGGGCGCGACGCTTGTGGGGCTGCTCATGATCTTCGGGACGCTGGACCTCGCAGAATTGAACCGGGCGCAAGGTGCCCTGCTGTGGGGATGGTTGCCGAGGTGGGGGATTTTTCTTCAGCCCCTTGGCTTCCTGCTCTTTCTTGTCGCCGGCTTCGCGGAAACCAAAAGGGTGCCATTTGATCTGCCGGAAGGGGAATCGGAAATCATCGGCTACTTCCTCGAATACAGCAGCATGAAGTTCGGTGCCTTTTTCATGACCGATTTCGTGGAGACCATCCTCATCGCTGCTCTCTTGACGACGTTTTTCTGCGGCGGCTGGCAGGTTCCTTACTTGCTGGCGGACGGATTTCACTTTCCCTGGGGATCGGTCGTGTTGTGTTCCGCCTTAGCGGTGACACTCATGCAGATTGTGGCATTTGCGCTCAAGGTGGTGTTCTTTTGCTGGTTTCTCCTCCTCATTCGCTGGACTCTCCCCCGTTTCCGCTATGACCAGCTGATGCATTTGGGGTGGAAGATCCTTCTGCCTCTGTCTATACTGAATATCTTCATCACGGGATTTGTACTGGCCTTCGTGCACTTCGGACATTAGTTGCAGCAGAGTGGGCGCCGGGGCCTGGATCGGGTGACGCGACACGGCTTTAATCAGCACCCCGAAAGACCCGGGCGGCCTGCTTCGGGAGACTGATGGGTAGTAAAGCTGGGCTGTTAGATATGTATGAATCTGAACCATCGGGAGCCGGACGTCATCTGACTCTCGATCATTCAATAGACTATGACAGGATTACCGCAAACAACGCGGTGACCGGCCAGAAGGAAGGACGCAACAACCTCCGTCTCTCCGTCGGACTCGTATTCAAAATCAAGTAATTCTCCGCTCCGGCGCCGGGAGGCAGTCCCTCTCCCCCGGCGGCGGGTTTCTCAGCTGAGCTCGATCAGGCGGGCAACTGTCTGCCGGAGCTGAATTGTGTCCGCCTGATACGGGGCGGATTCTTCCCCCTGGCAGGCCCTCAAGGGCTCCCCAAACATGACCTTCAGTTTGTGCAGATGAATACGGCGGCTATCGCGCGCCCACACCTCATGGGCGCCGCGAATTGCCACTGGAACCATGACCACACCAATCTCCCGCGCCAGGATCGCAGCCCCTTTCTTGAATAGTCCAAGCCCGCCGTCGAAGGAGCGCGCCCCCTCCGGAAAAATGCAGAGGATGCGCCCGCTGCGCAAGCCATAGGCCCCGATCTTCATCGCGCGCAGCAGGTGTGCGTCCGGATCGACGGGGAAGATGTTTGCCACCCGGGCCAGCAGCTTCATCAACGGACTGCTGAAAAAGTCTGCGGCGCCGACGAAGAAGATCTGCTTGACAAGGCGATAAGGCAAGGGAGCCAGCACTATCAACGGATCGATGTAGCTCTGGTGATTGGGGCAGATCAGGAAGGGCCCCTCTCGAGGCAGGTTTTCCAGCCCCGCCGCCTCCAGGCGAAAAAAGACCTTGAAGATCAGATAGACCATCCGGATTCCTGCAAATCTGAATAGAGCGAGCGCGGTGCCGGAAAAACGCGATTGTATGCTTTCTTCCTGCCCCAAGGATTCTGGAGAGAGGATTCTTCCCCAGCTCTGCCGGAGTGCGCTGGCGGCGGCAGTGGCGCCCGTCGGCTGCTGCAGGCCGCGGATCAGGTCCCGCACGGTGTAGATTTCCGCACCGAAGCTCTCAGGAAGCTTCAGGCCAAGCGATTGCTCCAAGCTGGCCAGAAGCTCCACCCGTTCCATGGAGTCGAATCCGAGGTCCAACTCGAGATTCATATCGAGCTCGACAGGGGAATCCCGGCGATAGGTCTCACGCAGAGTGGATATCACCTCCTGACCGACGGCAGACTCCAGCAATTCACGGTCTTCAGTTGAATCCGCCTCGGCGGCGGCGGCGGTCTCGTCTTCCCTCAGTTCACCACTCTCGATCATCCGCTTGAGCTCGAGTCTCTTGATCTTATGGGTCGTCGTGCAGGGCAATGGTTCCTTCTGAATCTGGTAGCTCATGAGCCGCTTGTACTGAGGCAGTTGATGTGACAGCCGGGCGATTTCATCGCGCAGGATCTCGCGGGCATTGGCGATCCTCCTGGCTTTCAACGCATCAAAATCGGGAACGACGACGGCGTGGAGTCGCTCGGCGCCGCTCCGCTCCGGTTCGGCTATGCCCAGAACTGCAATTTCCTTTATGTAGGGGCATTGCGCATAGTGCGCTTCCACCTCATCCGGATAGATATTCTTGCCGTTGGGCAGGACGATGACCTCCTTTTTTCTTCCAGTGATGAAAAGGTTGCCCTGCTCATCCATCCACCCCAGGTCCCCAGACAGGAACCACCCGTCGCGCATCACTCCCGCTGTCCCTTGGGCATTTCTGTAATAGCCCTTCATCACAATCGGACCGCGAATCGCCACTTCGCCGACGCCGCCTTGTCCCGGATCGAGGATCGTGATTTCCGTTCCCGGTAATGCCGGGCCGACGGAGCCGACGATGTTGCGCTCGACGCGTGTGACTGCAGCTGCTCCGGTAGTCTCCGTGAGCCCGTAACCCTGAAGGATCGTAAAACCGAGATCATAGAATTCCTGCGCCACTTTGGGGTCAAAGGCCGATCCGCCGCTGACGAACAGCCTGAGTCTGGCGCCGAAGTTACGATGGATGCGGCCGAAGAGCAGCCTGCCCAAGTTGAGCTGGAAACGGTTGATGCAGAACCGGTTGAACCTCAGCAAACCGCGAAACAGCTTGCGCCCAAGCCGCCCCTTGTGCGCAAGCTCCTCCTCGATGCGCCCGTGAAACAGGTAAAAGAACTGCGGCACGGTTGCCAGGACGGAAATCCCCGCCTCCTGAAGAGCCGCCAGGATTTCGGAGCGCTTCAAGGTGTCGGCAAAGACCACCTGCGCTCCCACGTACAGGGGAATCAGGAAACTCACGACGGACGCGAACACGTGCTGCAGTGGCAGGAGACAGAGAAAAACATCTCTTTCGTCAATGCCGCGGATGGCCTGAAACGCTGCCGTAATCTCGCTGACGACGTTTTCCTGGCTAAGCATGACCCCCTTGGGCTTCCCCGTGGTCCCCGAGGTGTAGATGATGACGACGACATCAGAGAGACGGGTTTCTGGCAACGCGGGAGGCGGGACCAGACCCTGTCCGGCTTCAATCATGTCGGCAAGGCAGCGCGTGCTCTCGCCGGAGCCGACAGGATCAAAACATATGATCCGATCGCGGAGGGGGGAATCCTGCAGAGCTTCCTGGAGCTTCGGCAGCAAAAGCCCGCTCACAAAAACTGCCTGCGTCTCAGAATCGTCCAACAAGCGGCGCCATTCTTCAGGAGAGATCTGAGGATCCAGGGGAACGACACTTCCGCCCGCCATATAGATGCCCAGGTAGGCCACGACCCATTCCGGCCTGTTCTCGGAAAGGATGGCTGCCCGAGCCTGTCGCTGCAGGCCGTGAGCCAGGAGGGCGAGGGCAACGCCCCGCACCTGCCGGTGCAACTCACCGTATGTGATCTGGCGATATCCAGCCGGAGTCTTGAGACGAACCGCAATCCGATCAGGCATGCGCCGCACGATCTGTTCAAAGCGCGCATTGTATGTCGTCAATTCCGCTGTGGCTTCCATTCACCCAGCATACGATACCCGACTCTCGGCGCACAAGCCGTACCTCAAGACACATCAGGAGTCAGGAGTCAAAATGACGGCGATGCATATGTCCTAAGAGGTTGACCGCGTGAAACGGCCCGAAACCAGATTCGACAAGGTGCAAACAGGATCAACGGTTCCTCCCTCCGGCTCCTGGCCTCTGGCTCCGGGCCCCTGGTTTTGGCCGGAGATCTGGCATAATAAGCCGGCACACGGTACACTTGCTCCAAGTTGTTCCGTGCACACGGGTTTTGATGCAGCCTGCTTGCGCTGGAGGAGCGCGCTGGGCCATGACAGAGAATCTTTCTGACCCCGAATTAGAAGCGATCCTCCAGTCCCTTCAGCAATTCGAGAAGAGAATCGCCCGCCTCGAAATGCACTTGGGCTTGACTGCAACCGAATCTGTGCCTGCGCCGAACCTCGAAAACCACCTTGCCGACTCGCCGGCCGCGGCTGGGGAAGAAGCGGGACTGGAGCAGAGCATCGGCGAATTCGGTCTGGCCTGGGCAGGCAGCATCGTGTTCCTTCTGGGCATTGTTTTTCTGATGACCTACACGCTCAACCAGGGCCACAACCTTTTTCCTGCGGTGATGGGCTACTGTGCCGCTGCCGGGCTGTATGCCCTCGCACGCGTCTGGCAGCGAGGCTTTCCGTATCTTGCGCGCATTCTTGTCAGTGCGAGCCTGCTGCTTACCTACTACACTACCCTTCGGCTCCACTACTTCACCTCGACTCCTCTGGTCAAGGACCGGCAGATTGCACTCGCACTGCTCTTATTGGTCGTGGCATTCCAGATTTCCTTCGCGTTGGTCATCCGCTCCCAGGCTCTTCTAGCCCTGGGCGTTCTCCTCGGGCTGATGTCGGCCCTGCTGAGCGATACCACCCATGCGGCCCTGTCCTTGGTTGCAGTGCACTCAGCGCTGGCCGTATACCTGGCGTTGCGCCGCGACTGGTGGCGCCTGCTGAATCTCACGATCGTGCTTGGCTATATCACACATGTTCTCTGGCTGCTCAACAATCCGCTCGTGGGTCGCCCCTTGGGCGGGATCGGGGTGCATCAGTTTTCTCTGACGTACCTTTTTCTCAGCGCGGCTGTCTTTGCGTGGCCCACGCTTTTCTATGACCGGGATGCCGCCTCGGACGCCGGCCGAGTAGGTGTGGTGTTTCTGAACTGTGTGGGTTTCTGTGCAGTCGTGTCCCTCGCCGTGCTGGCGCTTTTCCCCAAGGATTTCGCGATGATTTCTTTGGCCGCTTGCCTACTTCTGCTGGCCTGTTCAGCGGTACAGTGGCTGAGGACCCACATCCAGCTTGCCGCGGCGACATATGCCTGCTGCAGTTACATGGCGCTGAGCATCGCGATCTATGGATTTGCCAAAGTGCCTGAGGCATTCCTCTGGCTGGCGCTGCAGAGCTTCCTCGTCGTATCTATGGCCCTCTGGTTTCGATCCAGAATCCTCGTCGTGGTGAACGCGATCATCTATATAGGCATTCTGCTCGCCTATTGGGTCAGCTCGCCCCCATCGGACCTGGTCAATTTCAGCTTTGCGCTCGTTGCGCTCGGAAGCGCTCGCGTCATGAACTGGCAGAAAGAGCGCTTGACGCTTCGAACCGACGGGCTGCGCAACGTCTATCTGGCGACTACCTTCGTCATGGTGCTTTACTCGCTCTATCATGCCGTGCCCGCGTCATACGTGACGCTATCATGGACGGCGACTGCGGTGGCATATTTCTTGCTGAGCCAGCTGCTCAAGAATGTGAAGTATCGCTGGATGTCGCTCTTTACCCTGGCAGCAACTGTGCTGTACCTCTTTTTGGTCGATCTGGCACGCCTGGATCTGAGGTTCCGGGTCGTTGCCTTCTTGTTCCTAGGGCTGATGGCTGTGGGTATCTCTCTCTTCTATACGAAGCTCCGGCAGCTGGGGCGAAAACAGTAGTTTGCTGAGATTTCCTTTGCCATGTAACGGCATATTGGATATCTTGATACACTTAATTTACTCTATCGATCGGGTTGTAACTATGATTGCAGTCGAACAGCCGACTTCGCGGCGTAACGCTCTTAACTATCTCCTGGGCACAGGTGCTTTGGCCACACTTGCCGCCATCCTTTACCCCGTCGTAAAGTTCATGATTCCCCCCCGGGTGGTCGAGTCTTCTGCCAGCAGCGTGGTTGCGGGCAAGGTCTCGGAGCTTAGGCCGAACGTGGGAAAAATATTCAAGTTCGGCAGCAAGCCCGGCCTTTTGATTCAGACTCCGGCGGGTGAGTATCGCGCGTTCAGCGCCGTATGCACTCACTTGGATTGCACGGTGCAATACAGCACGGACGAGAAGCTGATCTGGTGTGCCTGCCACAACGGGCGCTACGACCTGACAGGGAAGAACATCTCCGGCCCGCCTCCGCGGCCGCTGGAGGCGTTCACGGTGAACGTGCGTGGCGACGAGATTGTAGTTTCGCGGGGGTAGCGGGATGAATGGGCGGATATCAAAGTGGGGAGACTGGCTGGAAGAGAGGTTGGGCTGGCGCGCAGCCCAGGAGCTGATCGAGCACAAGGAAGTGCCGGTTCATCGCCACACCATCTGGTACTACTTCGGCGGCATGACGCTTTTCCTGTTCGCCGTTCAGGTCTGCACCGGAATCCTGCTTTTGCTCTACTATCGGCCGAGTGCTGAAAATGCATTTGAGAGCGTCCAGTTCATCATGACCGAGGTCCAGTTCGGTTGGCTCATCCGCTCGATCCACAGCTGGTCGGCCAACCTCATGATCGGGGCCGCCTTCGTGCACATGTTCAGCGCTCTGTTCCTGCGCTCCTTCCGGCGGCCGAGGGAGCTGACCTGGGTGACGGGCGCTCTCCTTTTTTTTCTGGCGCTCTGTTTCGGTTTCAGCGGCTACCTCCTCCCCTGGAACAGGTTGGCCTTCTTCGCCACCAAGGTGGGGACCGACATCGCCGGCGTGGTGCCCCTGGTCGGCCCATTTTTGCTCCGATTCCTGCGCGGGGGCGACGAGGTGACCGGGGCCACGCTGACGCGCTTCTTCGGATTTCATGTGGCAATCCTGCCCGCGATTGCAACCGTGCTGATAAGCTTACACCTCTATCTGGTTCAGAAGCACGGCATGAGCGCGCCCCCTTCTGTTGACGAATCCAGAGTGCCGAGGATGAAATTCGTCCCTGACTTTCTCTTGCGTGATCTGGTGGGCTGGCTGGCTGCTGTGACTGTCCTGGCCGTGCTTGCCGCCATCTTTCCATGGGAATTGGGGGAAAAAGCTGACGCGTTTTCTCCGGCCCCCGCCGGCATCAAGCCTGAGTGGTATTTCGTTTACATGTTTCAAACCCTGAAGTACATCCCATCGAGGATCCTCGGCATGGACGGCGAGGTCCTCGGGATCATGGCCTTCGGCTTGCTGGGACTGCTGCTAGTCATCACTCCGTTCATATCGCCGGAACCGCGCGCGGGCCGGCGCAGTCTGCTTCCCATCGTGGGTACTCTGGTTCTTATATATATCGTCGTCCTGTCGGCCTTGGCCTATCGGACTTAAGGACAGTCTCATGTGGCAGCAACTACTGCTCATCATGCTCATTTCACCGGTCCAGGCTCAGGCCCAGACCGCGCCGAAGGCGACCGAAAGCACATGCATCCGATGTCACCATGATCTGGGCGATCCGTTCGACGTGCCGGTGAGGCTCTCCGCACAAGACATCCACTTCCAGAACGGACTTTCCTGCACCAATTGTCACGGCGGCGATCCCACCAAGGATAAGCCCGAGGAGTCCATGAATCCGCGCAGGGGCTTCGTCGGTCATCCGGCCCGGAAACAGATTGCCGTACTGTGCGCCTCCTGCCACAGCAATCCCGATTTCATGCGCAAGTACAATCCACAGGCGCGCGTGGACCAGTACAGCGAATATCTGACGAGCGTACACGGCAAGAAATATCAGGCAGGTGATCCGAATGTGGCCACCTGCATCGACTGTCACGGATACCATGGCATCCGTCAGGCGAAAGATCCGAACAGCCCCGTCTATGTGACCAACGTTGCCGCCACCTGCGGCCGCTGCCACAGCGACTCGGAGCGCATGGCGTCTTACGGCATCCCCACCGACCAGCAGGCGCTTTACGGCAAGAGTGTGCACGGCGAGGCTCTGATGAAGGAGCGTGATCTTTCGGCGCCGACATGCAACAGTTGCCACGGCAACCATGGCGCCACCCCTCCGGGCGTCGATGCGGTTGCAAACGTGTGCGGCCAGTGTCATGTCACCCAGTGGGACCTGTTCAACAAAGGCCCTCACCGGAAGGCCTTTGCTGAGAACAAGTGGGCGGCGTGCGTGACCTGCCATCAGAATCATGAAATCATGCACCCCTCCGACGCCATGCTCGGAGTGGAAGAACCCGCCACATGCGCAACCTGTCACGAGAAGGGAAGTGCCGGCTACAACGCGGCGCTGCAAATGAAGGCGGGAGTTACCGGTCTGGAGACTCATCTGGCTGCTGCCACCAAGGTACTCGATCAGGCGCAACGGGCGGGGATGGAAGTCAGCCGCCCGATCTACCAGCTTGCCGAGGGGCGGGACCGCCTGGTTCTGGCTCGCGTCCAGGTTCACAGTTTCGATCCGGCAGTGCTGAACAAACCCATCAAAGAAGGCGATAGCATAGCCGCGGCTTCCGAGCAAAGCGGCTGGCAGGCGCTTGCCGATCTTGCGTATCGGCGTAAAGGGATGGCAGTATCGGCCGTGATCCTGCTGGGCATGATCGGCCTTCTGCTCATGAAGATCCGTCAGCGGAAGTCGTCATAAAAGCACTCTCAGGATCACTTACTCCCATCGCACCAGATGCGGGCGTTCTGGAACATCCGCAGCCAGGGGGAAACCCGCACATCGTGCTTCCAGGATTCGGGGATCCAGGGCCATTGCCATTTCAGGAACGACCGCTCAGGATGCGGCATGATTGCCAGGTGTCGGCCGTCCGGGGAGCAGAAGGCCGTGATGCCGAGAGTCGAGCCGTTGGGATTGAAAGGATATTTCTCCGTCGGGATTCCTTCGTCGTCCACGAAGTAGCAGGGTGCGAGCATTTTCTCTCTTACTTCCTGCAGGATGCCGGGGTCGGGACAGTACATGCGCCCCTCCCCGTGCGCCACCCAGATTCCAAGAGTTGAGTTCTCCATGTCCTTGAACATGATTGCCGGACTCTTCACGATCTTTACCGTCGCCCAACGCGACTCGAACCTCTCCGAGGCGTTCCGAATGAACCTGGGCTGGGTGGTATCGGGGATCCCGGCCCACGGTACCCACCCGAGCAGCGCCATCAGCTGGCAGCCGTTACAGACCCCGAGTGTGAAGGTGTCGGGGCTCCGATAGAAGGCATCGAACATCTCACGCAGCCGGTCATGGAAGCGGATGATGCCCGCCCACCCTTTGGCGCTGTCGAGCACGTCGGCATACGAGAAACCGCCGACGAACACCAGACCCCGGAACCCGTCCAGCGAGACGCCGCCGTTCAGGAGGTCCGACATGGTGAGGTCCCACGGCTCGAATCCTGCGGCAAAGAAGGCGGAGGTCATCTCCCGATCACCGTTGCTTCCCTCTTCGCGCAGAATCGCCACCCTGGGTTTCCGCTCCCGCAGCAGGATGGGCCCTGGCGTCGGCTGCGGCTCAAAACCGAGACGATACCGGGGGCCCGGGCGATCATGGTTCGAGGCCTGCTCTCGCGCGCAGACGGGGTTCATCTGCAGCAGTTCGATTTGATCGCTGATTTCCTCCCACCAGCAAAGCAGAACCGGCGTGGCGATATCCAGCACCGGCTGCCCGCCGCGCGTCATCACGACTCTGCGATCCGCCTGCGTCTCACCCAGGGATCTGAACGGCACACCCGCGGTTCGCAGCACGGCGCAGATCCGGTCTTCATCGCGGGGCAGATGCTCAATCACCAGCCCCAGTTCTTCCGCAAAGAGCTGTGGGATAGATTCGGTCTTTTCCTCCAGCATGATCCTGACGCCGCAATTGCCGGACATGGCCATCTCGGCAACGGTGGTGGCGAGGCCGCCGTCGCTACGGTCGTGCCCGGCGAGAATCAATCCCTGCGCGATGAGGTTTTGCACCGCCAGGAACGCCTGCTTGAGAAGCTGAGGATCTTCCACGTCCGGCGACTCGTTCCCGGTCTGTCCGAAAGCCTGCGCCAGTGCTGAGCCTCCGAGCCGATTCTTCCCCGGAGCAAGATCGAGGAGCATCAGCCGGCTCTCGCCGGGATGTTTGATGTCGGGAGTAATTACGCGTGTGATATCGGGCATCGAGGCGTATGCGGAGATGACGACCTGGCCGGGCGCTTTCACCACTTCATCGCCGACACGAGCGGCCATGGACAGGCTGTCCTTGCCGCCGTCGGCTGCAATCCCCAGGGTGACCATCAGATCCCGCAGCGCAACTGCTCCGTCGTAAAGCGCCGCCCCTTCTCCGGGTGTCTTCGCGGCCCACATCCAGTTGACGGAGCATTTGATGTGGGAGAGGTCGGAGATGTGCGCCCAAACCATGTTTGTCAGCGCTTCGGCCACGGCCATGCGCACTCCGGCAGCTACGCTCACAAGGCTCTTGACCGGTTGCTCGCCAATCGCGATCGCGGCGCCGGTAATGCCGAAGTGACTCTGTGCGGCGACGGCCACGTCGCAAACCGGCAGGTGCAAGGGACCGCAACATTGCTGGCGCGCCACGAGCCCGGTTACGCAGCGATCGACCTTTCTCACCAGGTAGCCCTTGGATCCGACCGATGGCAGGCGAAAGATCATTTGCATCGCATCGCTGATCGGCAAACTCACCGGAAGGCGCAGCGGGTCGGATCGCCGGCCGATACGTTCCAGTTTGAAAGTTTTCTGGGGAATATTCGTGAGGATGGGAGCGAGTTCCAGATTCACCGGCGTGGAATCATCCTGGGCGTCGTGCACCACGATGCGCCCGTCCCCGGTCACTTTGCCGAGTACTTCGCAGGTTACCTTCTCCCGCGCGCAAATCGAGTGAAACTCATCCAGCCGATCAGGGTTCAAGAGCAGGGCCGTACGTTCCTGATATTCAGCGCCCCAGATTTCCAGCACCGACATCGTCCGATCGCCGAGTGTGATGTTCCGGATTTCGATTCGTCCGCCTGCAGGATCTACCAGCTCGGTGAGAACATTGCACGGGCCTCCGGCTCCCTGATCGTGGATGCTCACGATCGGGTTCCGTTCCCCCATCTCGACGCACGCGCGGATGACGCGATTCATCTTCTGTTCCATTTCGGCATCACCGCGCTGCACGGCGCTGAAATCGAGCTCCTCCTTGTTCTCACCCTGGATCATGCTCGACGCCGCCCCGCCTCCGATTCCGATCCGGTAAGCCGGACCACCGATCTGGATCACCAGCATCCCTTCTCGCGGCTCGCCCTTCTGGATGTGGCGGGAATCCAGCTGGCCGACGCCGCCGGTGAACATGATCGGCTTGACCCATTCCCTGCGGGTGCCGTCCGGAAGACGCAATCCGAAAGATCGGGTAAAGCCCTGGATCAGGGGTTCGCCGAACTTGTTGCCGTAATCCGAAGCGCCGTTGCTCTCGCCGATCAGGATCTGCATGGGGCTGGCGAGGTTGGCCGGATAGGCAAACGAGCCGTCTTCGCCCGGGATCGGAAATCCCCTGATGTTGAGATTGCCCACGCAATAGCCCGCGGTGGCGGCGATTACCAGCGCGCCCCTGCCGGTCGCGTGGACGTCCCGGATTCTCCCGCCGGTCCCGGTCTCCGCGCCGGGGAAGGGCGCCACGCCGCTCGGAAAGTTGTGCGTTTCCGCGGTGAAGATGATGTCGTATGTGCCGTTCCACCAGACTAACGGCGAGGATTTTCCAGGCACTGTCGGAATGACAGTGGCGACTTCGTGGCCCCGGATGCCGCTCGAGTTGTCTTTGAATGCGATCACGCTGTTGGACGGATTGGCGCGCAGGGTGGACTTGATGATCTCCATCAGCGTTTCGGGCGCGGTCTTACCGTCGATGATCAGCTTGCCTTTGAAGAACCAGTGGCGCGAGTGCTCGCTGTTGGCTTGTGCGAGCTGGAAGCACTCGACAATGGTCGGATTGCGCCGGAACTTGTTGGCAAAAAGGTCGTGATAGAAGCTGAGATCCCACTCGTCCATCCCCAGGCCCAATTCGCGGTTGATGGCGCGCAGCGCCTCCGGCCCTTTCTCGAGAAAGGGAATGGAGAGGACCGCTTCGGGGACGAGCCCGGTTTCGAAGCTCTCGAGAGCGGACGGATACGGGCATTCGGTCATGCGGTCGTGATGGCCGGCGAGGAAGCGGCTCCGGTCTTCGTGCTGCGGCAGGATCCAGCGCCGCGACTTCTCGACACGTGAGACTTTGTGCAAGCCGCAGGACCGGCAAATCGCCACTGAATTGGTGGAGAAGGCGGTTTCGAAGTTGAGGCGGGGGCCAACCTCGACCGTTTCGCCAATGCCGGCCGCGAGAAACGACTTGTCACTCAGCTTTCGAGGTTCGAAGGTCTCTGCGAGCAGCCATCTCAGGATTGACAGTTCATGCGAGAGCAGCGGCCCGCCGACCTCGACGTAGAAACAATTCTCGTGATCTTTGCCGACCAGCCGGTAGAACCGTCGTATGAGACTCACTTTTCGCTCCCCGAAGCATGTAACTTTACAATCTTTGACCGCGAATTTCACGAGCATTTCCCCGGCTGCCGGAACTTCACGATGCGGAGAAACCCGATCTCATCGAAAACCGGCGCACTGGGATACTGCCGGACCGGGAAAACATCGAAAACTCGTGGTTTCGGGATTCAGAGCATGCGACAATGCGGGCCCAATCATTTTGAGGAGGGCAACTATGGGCGGTTTGTTTGGGGTCGCCTCCAGAGACGATTGCGTCACGGATCTGTTTTTCGGCACGGACTACCATTCTCACCTGGGAACTTGCCGCGGCGGGCTCGCAGTCATGAACAGCGGCAGCATCGCCCGCTACATCCACGATATCAGCAACGCCCAGTTCCGCTCGAAGTTCGGGGACGACATACAGAAGATGCAAGGCCGCAGCGGTATCGGCATTATCAGCGATTATGAAGACCAGCCGCTTATCATCGGCTCGCATCTCGGTGTGTATGCCATCGTAACGGTAGGGGTGGTCGGCAATGCGCGGGAGCTGATGGGTCAGGCTTACCTCCAGAAGGCGCACTTCTCCGAAATGAGCGGTGGCGAGATCAATCCGACCGAACTGATTGCCACCCTCATCAACCAGGAGGCCACGTTTGAAGACGGCATCGAGCGCGCACTCGCGACCATCCGAGGATCGTGCTCCCTGCTGCTGCTAACCGACCGCGGTATTTACGCCGGCAGGGACCGGCTCGGACGCACCCCCGTCGTCATCGGCCGGAGAAACGGGGCTTGCGCGGTGACATCCGAGACCTGTGCCTTCCCGAACCTGGGATACGAGATCGAGCGCTATCTGGGCCCCGGCGAGGTCGTGCTCGTTAAGGAAGACGGGATTGAGACCAAGAAGGCGCCGGGCAAGAGGCTGCAGATCTGCTCGTTTCTATGGGTCTACTACGGCTACCCCGCGTCGTGCTACGAGGGCATCAATGTGGAGGCGACCCGCTACCGCTGCGGCGCCGCACTCGCGCGCAACGACACTGTGCAGGTGGACTGCGTGGCAGGCATTCCGGATTCGGGTGTGGCTCACGCCATCGGCTACGCGAACACGGCAGGCGTTCCCTACGTGCGCCCTTATGTCAAATATACGCCGACCTGGCCGCGCAGCTTCATGCCCGTCGACCAGCGCGTGCGCGACCTTGTGGCCCGCATGAAGCTCATCCCGGTGCGGGAGCTGATCGAAGGCAAGCGAATCCTCTTCGCCGAAGACTCCATCGTCCGCGGCACGCAGCTCCAGGATACCATCCGGCGCCTTTACGACTGCGGCGCGCACGAAGTCCATATGCGGCCTGCCTGCCCGCCGCTCGTGTTCGGATGCAAGTTCCTGAATTTTTCACGCTCGCGTTCGGAGTTGGACCTGGCGGGACGCAAGGCCGTCAGAGAGCTCGAAGGGAGCAGCGATGCCCATCTGGAGCAGTACTCCAATCCGGACAGCGGCAAATATTGTGCCATGGTGGAGCGCATCCGCGCGCGACTCCACCTGACCACGCTCCAATATCAAAAACTCGATGACCTCGTGGCTGCAATCGGCCTCCCCAAGGAGAAACTCTGCACTTATTGCTGGGATGGAGCCGAATGAAAGAGGAAGGCGACAGCCCCTTGTTCTGCCTTCAGTAATCCGAGGCTCGATAGAGAGTGCCTGTCAGGACTTCATGGTCAGGACGGCGCGAAATCTCACTTTGTTGGCCAGCATGCGTTCGTAGGCCTTTGCGGCATCCTCCAAAGGGAAGGTCTCAACCATGGCTCGTATCCCTCTCAACGCGCTGAAATTCATGGTGTCCTCCGAGTCCTTGGGATTACCCGAAGGCCAGCCGGAGATCGTGCGCCCGCTGAGAAGCGTCGGCACCACGACCTCCATCGGATCCTCCTGTGGAACATGATTACCTCGTTGGACGTCCTCTCACCCTATTATTGAAATCCAGCAGGAGATGTTGCGCAAGATGCAGGGACTTTCAATCGCGCCCCGGCTGATTGCCGCGCTGCCCCGGAACAGAGTGAAATGGGGCGCGGGAGCAAGAAGCAGCAGGATCAGTTCTGTTTTTCCATGCGAGTCGCTCACGCGGGCAGGCGCAAATTCGCACCCGCACGCATCCCCAGGAATGCCGATCGACACGTCTCCTGGGATTCTTTGAGCTTTCGAGTTCTCGTGGCTCGTTTGGGGAAGCTCCTGGGGAGGGCTTCACGAGCTTTTTATCGGTTTGTCCGCCTAGCCGCGAGATCGGCGGATCCGATGAGCGTGCGTTCTGTCCCGCTCAGCGGATCAAACTGGACGAGCCCGAGTTCTGGCGACATGTAGAGGTGGCTCTCCAAACCCCCTGGAGTGCTGGCGCCGCATCTAAAGACAGGGGGACGGTAATCACCCAAATTAATGGGCCGGAGGTTGCCCGCGCTGCGGTGCGTTTCCCCATTTCCGAGATCGACGAGGTAAAGAGCCCAGTCCGGCCGGTGCGGGTCCTGCGACACAGCTACGACCAGGCGTGCCGGCGCGTATTCTGTCCCGAGGATGGCCGCAGTTCCGGGAAGTTCGATGACGCGCTCTAAGTCACCCTCCGAGCTGAATACGTGCATCCGGGCGCGGCCCTGTTCCTGCTTGTTCAGGATCACGACTCTCCCGTCCGAGATGAAATGCGGGAAGGCACCTGTAATCCCCTCGGGCAAGAGACCCTTCCTTTCTTCACCGGTCCGGGCATCGCAGAGCGAAACCTGCACGCCTTGGCGCCCCATGCGCCAAACTGCCATCCTTTGCAGCGACGGGTCAGAGGGCAGGAAGACGAAGGTGAAAGCCAAGATTCTTCCAGTAGTCTTGACGATTTTCGCGGCGGCTTCGAATTCGAGGATTTCGATGCGTGAGGATCCGGGTACGCGCGTGTCGCTGCTCGAGACATAGATACGCACCATGTCCGCCGCCAGAAATTGCACGGCGGAGGCGACGGTATCCGGGCAGTGCAGCGACGTGCCGCCCACGAATTCCCCCTGCGGGAGTCTGTAAATGCCGACAAGATTCGTCTGCAGCAGAGCAACGCGTGTCCCATCGCCGGAGATTGCCAATTCCGTGATCCCGCTGATGGGGATTGAGACTCGGACCGGTTCGGGAGAACGAGCATCCAGATCGGCCGTGAAAAGCGACTGAATTCCATTGGCGTCGTTCCGCTTGAGCCAGACGGCCCGATTTCCGTTCCGGGAGATCAGCGGCAAGTCTTGCGTCCATCCGCCGCCCTCCGCAGCGCCGGTTCTCAACGAGCGTCCTGTAGCGGTATCGAACACGAAGGTGGCATTGTAATTGCCCCGGTTTGCGGCGCGGCCGGACACCGAAATCCACGTCCCGTTGTTCGTTCCTCCCACAGCCCATACTTTGACCAGATCCTGGATGGCGGCGTTCACGATCCAACGGGAACAGACATCGAAGCCGAGCAGCCCCACAAAGATCAAAGGCCAGAGAACTCGGGAGAGAACGTGATGACCGCGCTGTGGCTCGGTTCTGCCCAGGGATACCTGCGTTCCCAGAGCCGCCCAGAGCGCCACCATGACGACGCAGGCCAGCAGAACTCCGGAGCAGAACAGGAGCTTGATCGCGTGACCCTCCATGAGTCTGCGCGCGGAACCTGCTGCCCATAAAACAGCGCAGAAGATCAAAGGAAAGTGCAACGCTGCCCAAGCGGATCGCGAACGCACGATAATTCCCAGCGCATGTGAGAAAGCGAGCAAAAAGATGCAGATTGCGCCAACGACTGCAGGGAAAAGCCACCACCAGGAGGAAGGCGGCAACATGTGCAGCCACGGCAGGCTCCTGTATGGCGATCGCAGCCAACTCATCAGAGATCCCATCCAATGCACAACCGTTTGGAACATATCTCCGCTCAACAGTGCAGCGGGGAGGAGCTCCAGAATCCCAGCAACCAGGACTATCAGTGCGGCACCAAGAAACCTTCCTCCCCAGATAGCACCTGAGGGTATGGGTCTTGAAAAGTAAAAGCTCAAACGGCGTTCTGCAAGGTCCTTCCCGATAACCGACCATCCGAGAGCGACACTCAGCATGAAAGCCAAGGCAACAGCGCAAAATACTGAACTCACGCTCCGGACCACCGCATAGGGCCAGAGATCCAACCCTGGCGCAAAGGGGAGGAGGAGAGGCAGCAATCCGATCGCTGACGCAACGAAAAGTATGTGGCTATTCGCGGCGATCTCGCGGCGTGCGACCAAGAACAGGCATTTCATGATGCGCCCCCCGTTTCTTCTCCGGCTACGGCAACGAAAATCTCCTCGAGAGACATCGGCGAGGCTTCCGCCTCGTGGCCTTCGTTGGAGCAACGGAATCGCTCGAACCTGTTTTCGTCAAAATCCGAAACTACGGTTTCGACACCCGTGCTGCTCCAGCGCACATTGACAGCTGCAAATGATTCCAGCTCCGCACATGGCGTGGTCACGGCCCGGTCGCTTTTCCTCAGGTATCTGATCTTGCGATACCGCGACTTCAGATCTTCCAACTGTGTGTTCAGTAACAGCCGGCCTTCCTTGAGGATTCCCACCCGGTCAGCAATTCCCTCGATTCCCTGCAGATCGTGGGTCGCCACCAGGACCGTAGGCGCCCGGTCGGCCAAGTCGCCCACCAGATCCTCGAGGGTTGCTTTCCGCGCCACGGCATCCAGCCCGACCGTCGGATCATCCAGCACCAGGAGCTCCGGGTGGGGAGCAAGGGCAAGCGAGAAGAGGAGCATCGCTTTCTGTCCTTTGGAGAGATTCTTGAAAGGGTCATTCCAGGGGATCCGGAAACGTGTGAGGCGCGCCGCAAACGATTCATGGTCCCAGCCAAGGTAGAGGCGGGAGCAAAAGGCCGCGAGCTGCTTCGCTGTCATTTCAGGAGGCGCATCGGGCTCTTCCGGCACCACTCCCACCTTTTTCATCGCCTGGGTGCGGTTGCTCCACACTTGTCTTCCGAAAAGGAACGCGCCGCCCGACTGCGGTTTCTGCTGGCCGACGAGGCAACGCACAAGGGAAGATTTGCCCGCGGCGTTGCGCCCCAACAGCGCGTAGACCGATCCTCGCGGGATCGCGAGAGAAATGTCCGCACACGCGGTTTTGCTGCCGTATCGGACTGTGAGATTCTCAACACGCACCACAGCGTCTTCCGCTTTCACTTCCCGCCTCCTCCCTGTGCGCAAACCAGGCTTTGCCATGCGGCTTCAACCTCAACTGCCGCCTCTTCTTCCGTTGCGCCGATGGTTGCCGCGAGGCTCACATAGCGCAGCGCGCTCTCGCGGAGCAATCGAGCTCTTTCGATCTTTCGCATCGCCGGCGGGGTGTCCGCGACAAAGGTTCCCTCGCCACGCCGGACATTCAGGATGCCATCCTCGGTGAGTCGCTGGTAGGCTCGAACTACGGTTGCCGGATTGATGCGCAGTTCCCGTGCAAGATCGCGCACGGAAGGAATCGGGGAACCGGGAAGCAGAGCCCGGGAGGCAACGAGCCGGCGGAACCTCTCCTCGATCTGCTTCCAGAGCGGTATCGCATCCTGCGGATTCACTTGAATCATCAGGTTCATCTCCCGGATCCCCCCTCCTGTGGGTGCTTGCGTTCCACTGTATCGGCACACCAACACACCGGCATTAGTACATAGGATACTTTTTTTGAATTGGTTGTGACGGGAGGGTGCTCTTCTGCCGCGGGCAAGGGACAATATGTCGGCGCCGGTCGGCCTTCATCCGTGTCCCTCAGCGGTGACGTGACCAGTCCGCGAGGATTGCAGTGAGACGGCGATTGAACTCTTCGGGACACTCGAGCATGGGGTAGTGGCCCGTATGCGGCAGTACTACGGCGTCGAAGTCGGCATAGAGAAGCCGGTTCGATTCGATTTTCATCGGGAAGAGATCACCGTTGATGCAGCGGATGGGCACCTTCAATCCGCGCACGGAAGCGGCCAGATCATAGCCGGAAAAGGCTTGAAACATGCCCCACACGGCCTCCGGGGATGTTCTGGAGAGGCGCCCCTCGACCTCGCTCATCAGAGCCGGATCGGCGTCGGTGTGAAACAGCATTGCCACCATCTTCTTCACGGAGCCGGCGAAATCGCTGCGGAACTCCTCGGCACGCGCTTTCACTTCGGCCGCATCGACGTGCAGGTTGAATTCGTGGAACGTGTCCACCGCCACGATGCCTATGACGCGCTCCGGCGCCAGCAGGGCCGCTTCAGCAGCCACGGGGCCCCCCAGTGAATTGCCGATGAGCACCGCCCGGCTCACCTTCTCAGCTTCGAGCACGGCCACCACATCACCGCCGAACGCCTGCATGCTCCATGCAGCGCGGCTGCAGCCGGATTCGCCATGCCCTGCCAGGTCAAGCGCAATGACTTTGTGACGATCCCCGAAAAATTCGATCTGATTGGACCAATGCGTGCGATCCGCGAGTCCCCCGTGAATGAATATCAGTGCCGGCAGGCCGTCTCCGTGTGATGTGTAAACTATTCTTACTCCGTCGAACGAATCAACAAAGTTCATCAAGGCAACCTCCTTCAGAGACTTGTTGAGGAAGATCAACGCCAGACAAGTCGCCGCGCTTACGCGCATCGCAATTCCACCTCTTCTGGAAATGGCTCCTCAAAAACGGAATGCGCCCACGAATGACACGACTGTCACGAATGTGCCATTCGTGGTTGTCTGCAGCAGCCTCCATTTTCATGCGTCGCGGGGTGCCTTCCGGCGCATGGGACTGTTCCGCACCTGGCTGCCGCATGCGCTCGTGTCGATCGACACGATCATACCGCCATGGATTCCGGAAGATGCAATAAAAACCGCTTCGGAATCTGCAACTGCGAAAACGATGAAACTGCTGATAAACAAGCATAAACGGAGAACGCGGATTACCATCCAGGCTGATCGGCGTTTATGTAATCGGTTCAAACCCGCCTGACCTCCCGGAGGAAAATCATGTTGGCATAAAGACGTCGTGATTGGGATACAATCAGGGTACAAATTCGCTTCGGGGAGGGCTATCGATGATGCGCTCATTACGCACTCGCCGTGCGCTTCGCATTTGTCCGGTGGTTCTTGCGTTCTTCCTTTCCCCTTCGATACCGGCCCGGCAAACAAGACCTGCCGCCTCTCTGCCGGTGATCAAGAAATTCACAATTGCGGACAGTCCGATTCAATTTTCGCAGCCGGTGCGCCGGGGCAAGTACATCGAATCCGCAGGCCGGCGGGCAGTTCTGATGGGGCGCGAGGAGGGAACCTTTGAATCGTGGATCTACCCCATGAAGGTCGTTCACAACCTGCGCCTGGAGTTCAATGTTGACGGCTATTCCTATCCCTTGAGTGCAGCGGATCTTGCCGAGTGGATTACGGTCAGGCCTGAGTGTACGACCATCACCTACTCGCATCCGGCCTTTGTTGTGCGGGCTCACGTGTTCACGCCGACCGAGGAACCGGGCAGCCTGATTCTGCTCGATATCAGTTCCAACCGCAAGGTGTCGGTCACGGCCAATTTCCTCATCGATCTGCTCCCGATGTGGCCCGGCGGCCTGGGAGGCCAGTACAGCTATTGGGACGAGAATCTGAAAGCATTCATCCTCAGCGAGAGCCTCCGCAAACACGCCGCGATCATCGGATCCCCGGCAGCCACGCGCTACTCTGCTCAACCTGCCCACAATCTGCCCGACGCCCCGACTCAGTTTCACATCGACGTCGATCCGGAGTACGCGCGGCAGAATTTCATTCCGATCGCAATCGCCGGCGGGCTCGAGGCAGCGGCCAAGGTGCAGGAGTCGTATCTTCATTTGCTGGCGGAGGCCCAGTCACTCTACCGACGAAACGTGGAGCATTTTACGCGCATCCGGAATGACTATCTTCAACTCAAATCCCCGGACGCCGAAATCGACCGTGCGGTCGAGTGGGCCAAGGTTGCGCTCGATACCGGTCTTGTCTGCAACCCGCAGCTCGGCTGTGGCCAAGTGGCCGGGCTGGGGCTTTCGGGAACGAGCACTCGTCCGGGATTCGGCTGGTATTTCGGCGGAGACACCTTCATCAATTCATTTGCCGTGGCATCAACAGGGGATTTTGCCACTCTCAAACAGGAGCTTGCCTTCCTGCGCGGCAACCAGCGTGCGGACGGCAAGATGATGCATGAGCTTTCTCAGGCCGGGGCAATGATTCCGTGGTTCACGCAATTTCCCTATGCCTATTACCATGCCGACACGACCCCTCTTTACATCATTGCCATCGAGAATTTCTTCCAGCACACGGGCGACCGGGCGTTTTTGCAGGAGTCGTGGGAGTCGCTGAAGAAAGCCTATGCCTACTGCCTGTCGACCGACTCGGACCAGGACGGGCTCATGAACAACTCGAAGGCCGGCTTGGCTGCCGTAGAGACAGGGACGCTGCTCGACCGGCTTGCCACGGATGTCTATCTTGCCGGGGTCAGCGTCGAAGCCCATCGGGCGATGCAGCGCCTGGCCGGCGTTCTCCTGGAAAATGACATCGCCGTGCAATCCAAAGCCGGATTTGATCTGGCTCTGGCGAATCTGAACCGGCTGTTCTGGAATCCCGAGCGCAGGATCCTTTCCTTCGCGCTGACCGAGGGAGGAGGCCGGAGTGACGAGCTGACGGTGTGGCCGGCAGTGCCCCTTCTGTTTCGATTGATCGAACCGGCGCGCGCAGCACAAATGCTCGATCGTCTTGCCGGAGCCGAGATCAGTTCCGACTGGGGTGCCCGCATGCTCACGAACGCCAGCAAGCTCTATGATCCGATCAGCTACAACAATGGTGCCGTCTGGCCCTTTCTGAACGGGCTTCTGAGTTGGGCGGAATTCCGCAATCATCGCGCCGGCGCCGGGTTTTCTCACTGGATTCAGAATGTGCGCCTTACCCGCATGAACGCCCTGGGATTTGTCCCCGAATTGCTCTCCGGAGATTTTTATGCGCCCATGGATGCCGCCGTGCCTCACCAGCTGTTTTCCTCGTCCGGTGTCCTGACGCCCCTGGTGAAGGGGATGCTGGGATTTTACCCATCGGCCTATGAAAAGAAAATCCGGATGGAGCCCCACCTGCCGGTGCGCTGGGGACTCGTCACGATAAATAACCTCAGGGTTGGCAACGGGTCACTGCACCTGCAAAGGATGCGCAGTCGGGAAGAGGCCATTTTCCGGATTCCGTCGGCGGGGCTGGCGGGGTTCAGGCTCGAGTTATCGCCCGGATTCGAGGCCGGGTCTCAGGTACGCAGGGTCTTGCTCAATGGAAAACCTGTGCCTTGCATTGAAGCCTATGGTGAGGATCTGCACTGCAGTGTCGAGTTCCAGCTTTCCGGGAACGACGTCGTTCTCTATGAGCTGACGCCGGGCCTCCAGATTCTGGAACCCATGGATGCTGCCGTGCCGGGGGATTCAAACCGCCAACTGAAAGTTCTCCGCGTCTCCTGGGATCGAGAACGTGACCGATACACGATCGACCTCGAGGGGCACAGCGGCAATTCTTACTCGCTGGAAGCGCGGACTCCTCGAAAGCCGGCCAGAGTTGACGGCGCACGATGGGCCGGCCTCGAAACCAATGGCGCATTGCTCATAGAGTTTCCCTCCTCGCCACAGGAATATATGCGGCGGACCGTCGCGCTCGAGATGAAATGAGGCAAAAAGGGACCCTTCGTTTTTCCGCTTTGATTCTCAGCTCTCATCAGGCCATTTCTCCGCAGCTTCCCGGAGTTTCTGTAGTCATCGGCGAGAGGCGGGATCCAGCCTGCGGATTCAATCCGGGTTGCCGGCTTCGCTTCTTTTGATGAGGCGCGCGATCAGGACAAGAAGCACAACAACCGCTGCCACCAGGACTGACCGGAACCACTTCGTCCGGAGTGGCTGCGCTTTCACTTGGAGTGACTCCGATGGTTTTTCGGGGCCGAAGGAAATCTCCTCCGCTGCCGCTCCCCTGAGGCGCGGTGCCAGCAGCGCGAGGTCGTACCGGGGTGCTCCCAGATTGTCGTTGCCGCAATAAAGCGTGAGATCGGCATCCGTCTCGCGGAAAAATCGCATCCGATACGAAGGGAGCAAAAGACTCGCAGACACAACCGGGAGCGGGCTGTCATGGCCTTCTTCTATTACCAAATTGGCTTCCGCAGTATCCAAGGACGGCAACTGGAGCGTGAGAGCGGGCGCGGGAGTCTCGGGCTCGGAATGGCTCCACGTTGCCGTGGCAATCTCATTCGTCCAGGGCTCCTGGCGCTCATCGGACGGATTCCTCTCGACCACGATGCGCACATCACGCCGGAAGACGCGTGCACTTGTTGTCAACACGAGGCGCGCGGCCGGAAGATTGGCATACGGAAGCACAAGCCGGTAATAGCTCTGCGATCCGGGTGCAGACCGGTTGCCGGCGGAGCGGACGCCGGGCGCCTGCGTTTTTTCCGGAGCCGGCAGGTTCACGGTGAGCGGCTCCTCCAGTTTCTCGACCAGGTATGGGATCTGGTGCCCATCCGCACCGGCGATTCGAAGGTCGAACATGCGTGTGTGTGCCAGGACGGCAGCATCCAGTAACAGGGCATTCAACCCGGGCTTGCTGCTCGGGATTTTACGCGAGTAACGGAAAGAACCCACGGCGATGGGTGCACTCGTCGCGGGCACCGCACCGGATTCCGGGCTCTCGACCAGTGGTTTCTGTCGGCGCATCTCTCCCCAGTGGGCTTCCGCCGTCCGCAGCTTTGCAATCGAAGCGCGCATGGGCTCCAGATCATATTGGGGAGCGCCAAGACCCGGATGCCCGAAGCGTGCCGTCAATGGCTTGGTCCCCGAACTCTCGAAATAGATCCAGGGAAGATACGTGCAGATGGCCGAGACCGCGGTAATGTCGAGCGGCGGGCTGTCCCCGTCGGTGATTGTAAGCTCGAGCTCCGCTTCCTGCGGCGCCGTGATGGGGATACGAAGCGTGGTCGCTGATGCCGCCCCGCGAACCGTGTGCCACAGAGTGGCCATGCCCAGCGTCTGGGGCATCATCTCATCCGCCGAAAGCCGGCCCTCGGTTACGCGCGCTTTTCGCAGTACGTTCCCGTCGGCCGAAGCGAGCTCGATTGCCGTTACCGGTAATGCCGCACCGGGCAGGCGCAGCCGGTACCGGCTCACACCCGGCTCGCTGGCACGGCGCTCGTACTGCACAGGGGCACGCAGCGGGGGAGGGAGCGCTCCTGTGGAAACGAGACGGGCCGAGGCCGTGCCTGGCAAAGGGACACGGGCACTCGCACTGTCGTCCCAGGTGATGCGAAAGTAGCGGTACGCCCCCGGATCGAAGTCGAGTTCAAGCCGTTTGAGTTTTTCCGCCGGGAGGTCAAAAAGCGTTCCCTCCTCAACCAGCACCGTCCAGCGGCTCCGGTCTCCGCTTCCTTCCAGCTGGACACGTTTGAGAAATGGCGCGGGTACGCCTGCCAGCCGCAGGCTGTCGACCTGGAGAGGCTGTCCAAGATCGATCTCGAATCCGCTGGATTTTTTCGTAGCCGCCACAGGCAACAGACGCCCCTCAGCCCATTGCGGCTCGGGCATCGGCGGCGCCACCAGGAGGTAAGGTACTTCCCGGTTTGCGGAATCATAGAGCCGCAGATCACCAAGCCCGCCCTTCGCGAGGATCATTGGTTCCTGGCCGGCGCCTGTGGTTCCGTGCGACAACTCCAGGAATGGGCTTGCGGCGGCAAGCAGCGCAACATCAATCTCGAGACGATTCGGGCCCGCTCCGCCGGGAACGACGGTCCGCTGACAGCGGAACTGATCGATCCGTGGTTGTGGAGACTGCCCGTGCCCCGGCAATGCCAGAGGAAGAATCACTGACAGGAAAATGGTCATTACTTTCCCCGAGGGCACTTTCATCTGAATGCCGACCAGTGCTGCGAGTACGCTCCGCGGCGAGTTTTTCATGCTTTGGCATGGATGTGGTTGCCGATCCGGCGCATCCAGTCCAGTTCCTCTTCACTCATCGAGCCGCGATCGAGCGCCGCCAGCCCCTCGCGCATCTGCGCGAAATTGCCCGGGCCAGCCAGGCAGACATCAACCTGGGGCTGGCTCAAGACGAAGCGGTAACAGTCGCTTGCGCAAGGCAGGCGTTCGTTTTTCGGGATTCTCCTTGGGTTGAGAAGGCTTCCCCAGCGGGTAGCCGTATAGGCCACGGTTCCCGGCCTGCCGGATTGATCAAGATTGGGGAAGACCTCCTTTTCAGCTCCGCGGTGGGCGGCGTTATAACGGAACATCAGAACGTCAAAAGTGCCATCCCCGATGTAGCGCCGGAACGTGGCGCGCTTGTGACACGAAACGGCCAGGAAGCGCGCTTTGCCTTTCTCGCGCAGCCGGAGGGCGGCATCCATGAGGCGGGGCGAGGGCGGATGATTATGT
Organism: Terriglobia bacterium; assembly: GCA_020072565.1. Classification (NCBI taxonomy): domain Bacteria; kingdom Pseudomonadati; phylum Acidobacteriota; class Terriglobia; species Terriglobia bacterium. Next base: position 19,246 of record JAIQGI010000031.1, on the reverse strand, counting down.
AGCCCGAGCAGAAGAATGTCGGCGTAATCCAGTTTCAACCGTACCAGGGCGCGCTCGAAGCTCGAGGTCAGCCACCCTGCCAGCCGGGCATAGCTCTGGATGACTACAACCAGGTCGTCGCGTTTGCGCCGCGTGAGGCGGCGGATGCCCGCGCCGAAATCCTCGCGGCGCCTGGTTCCCCAATAGAGGTAGTTGATTCCATACTCGTGGTAGGCCGCCTCGACGGCATCGCCCCCGACTCCGTAGGACGAGGCCAGACCGATTCGGCTTACTTGAAGCCCTGTCTTTCCCAGCGCAACCCTGCACCGAAGATTCATGATTTCCATGTGTATATATCCCGCCCGGTTTTACATTGCCGGCTTCGCTTTCAGGACTCCGACCTGCAAGAGGAGACCGGTAAAGTCATAAATGCTTCGCATGCTTATGATCTGACCTTCATTGAGAGCCATGAAGAAAACGCCATGCAGCAGGAAGCTCCGGCCCGTTCCCGCCAGCCCGCAGAAATCCCCCAGATGCCTGCCCCGTTGCGACCAGAGGATTGCTGCTCGCTCCCCTTCGATGACCAGGCTCTCGACTTCGAAGACCATGTCGGGGAAAGCGGAGAACCAGCTACGATACAGGGATTCGATCGCCTGGCGCCCCCGGATCGTGTCTGCCAACATGCTGGTATAGACGCCATCTTCGGAGTATTTAGCCGCGAGGCTTACTGCGTCACGGCTCTTCCACGCTTCCAGCCACTCCCCCAGAACTGCGCTGATCTCTTCACGTGTCACCACCAAGCCCTCCACCGATCCTGCGTGCCGATTCGATGCTGCCCGAAATTTCTCGGAGATCCGAAGGAAGCGTTGGACTAGGTTCAGTGTGCGAAGGTTGCTCCCCCTGAGGTGGTCTTGCCGATCATGGGGTACTCTCCAAGCCGCGCACTTCGGGCAGCGCGTAATTGCGATAGCCGTTAGCTCATTATATTGCGCCGGGTTGGTCTTTGATAGCGGATTGCGACCCGGGCGGCCTTGGCCGAATCGGAGGGCGTGTGATTACGCTCAAGAGGCGAGCCAGAAGGAGCGAGGGCCGAGAACTCGGGGATTCCCTGGTATGAGACGAGGATATGTCCACACTCAGATTGCAGACTGGATGAGCCGTTTTGGGCCTCAATTTCACATTACCAGTCAGACGTGGATGTGCCCGAACTGCAGAGCTCACTCGTTTTCGGGTTGTTCATCCCCGGAGAAAGGAGAAACGATGCAAATCCAAGCAAATCAGATGCATGTCCGAGAACAGGCCAGCCTTCTGGCCGCGGCGGAACGCCGAGTGCTGGGGTATCTGGCAGAGCGCATGCCGAACCGGGTAAATTCCGACCACCTGACATTGCTCGGGCTGTGCGCCATGCTTCTGGCCGGCGCTGCCTACTGGGCAGCCAGCTGGAATCGGTTCGCTTTGCTCCTGGTGGTCTGTGCGCTCGCCGTGAACTGGTTTGGAGACAGCCTCGACGGCACGCTGGCGCGGGTGCGCAACAGGCAGAGACCCCGGTACGGCTTTTATGTAGATCATGTGGTCGACCTGGTCGGCACTTTCTTTCTCCTTGGCGGGCTGGCCCTCTCCGGTTTCATGAGCCCTCTGGTGGCACTCGGGATGCTCACCGCCTTCATGATGGTGGAAGCGGAAGTCTATCTGGCAACGCATGTGCGTGGAGTGTTCCGCATGGATTTTCTGCGACTCGGCCCGACGGAGTTGCGCATTATTCTCGCCATCGGCACTCTCTATCTCCTTCATGACCCGACGGTCGGGCTGGGCCCTGCCGGGCGTTTTCTGCTGTTCGATGTCGGGGGAATCGTATCCATCATAGGAATGGCCTTGGCACTGACCGTGTCGGCGATTCGGAACACCATGGCCCTTTACAGGGCGGAACCCTTACCACGATGACAGGAGATTCGCTGTTGCTGCGTCGCAGTTCCGAAGCGTCCCGGGAAATGCCGGCATCGCTGCGCCGCTGGCTGGTATTCAATGCGGTAGGAGCCATGGGTTTCCTGGTGCAATTGGGCACACTGGCCCTCCTTATGGGCTGGCTCGGATGGAACTATGTGCCTGCCACCGCCCTGGCGGTGGAAGCGGCTGTGATTCACAACTTCTTCTGGCATGAGCACTGGACCTGGGCCGATCGCGGCGATCCGGGCTGGACAGGCGCATGCCGGAGATTCCTGAACTTTAATCTCACAAACGGTGTGTTGTCCATCGTGGGAAACCTCATCTTTATGCGCGTCTTTCTCGATACCCTCCTGATTAACTATATCGCGGCCAACTCGCTGGCAATCGTGGTCTGTGCGATTCTGAACTACGTTATCAGCGACCGATGGGTGTTCCGCGGGGCATCGAGGAAGTCAGGCGCTCTTATCCGGAAGGTTCGACCCTCATCTACTCGACCGCTACCCAAGGAGGAGCCATGAACAGCCAGGCAATGCGTCTCATGTTACGCGCGATCCTTTTTTTCGGAGCATTTCTGATGTTGCCGGTCGTGGTGCCGGCAACCGAGCTGCAACCTGCGACCCTGAAAGCCTGGACCGCGTATGTAAAGGCGACCGAGCGGCGAATCGCCGATGAGCTGAAGTCCAACAGGGGATTTCTGGCGCTCGATTTCCAGCCTGGCATTGAGGCGTTGTCCGAGCGGAAGGCCGTACTTGCAGGCGATATACCCGTGAAGAGGATGGAAACGGTGGATCAAGCGGGGGAGAAGATCCTCGTTCTGGGGGGCATGATTCACCACTGGCGTGGGAGCGTGTTCATTCCCGGGGCGGATCTTGGGGATGTTCTTTCGCGGGTAACGAATCCGGCAGTGGAGGACACCTGCCAGGAAGATGTCCTGCGCTCGAGTGTCCTGGAACGCGGGCCCGACTCGGTCCGGATATTTCTCAAGCTGCAACGCTCCAAGTTCATCACGGTGGTTTACAACACCGAGCATATCGTGCAGGTACACCGGTACGGGAAGAACCGGGCGTCAAGCACAAGCGTGGCAACGAGAATTGCCGAGCTGGAAATGCCGAATTCCGAGAGGGAGCGCGAAAAGCCGGAGGGACAAGACCGGGGCTTTCTGTGGCGGTTGAACTCCTATTGGCGCTACGAGCAGGTGCGGGGCGGGATTATAGTCGAGTGTGAGTCCATCACCCTCAGCCGGGCCGTCCCGGCCCTGCTGGAGCCCGTGATCCGTCCCTTGATCGACAGCACTGCGCGCGAGTCAATGCAGCGCACGCTTGGTTCCATGCGCGGGCGTCTGGCCCGCGCCCGCCCACTTGAATGACTCTGCCTGCACGCTGGCACGAAGCACGAGCGAATCTCATTTAGCGGTCTTGTCTTCGGCCGCGAAGGCCGCGCGCGTAGTGGTGGGTTCGATGAGCAGGAAACCTCCCATGCTGCCGACGGCGACACCGAAGATCAACGTGGCCCACACCTCGTGGGCGCCATGAATTGCAATGCCGCCTATCAGGAGCAGTGAGACAAAGAGGATGTCGGCAACGCGAATCCACCGGGAAATGTGCCGGCGCAGATCGACAAGCTCGGCGGGGTAAAATGCCGACGCAAACCAGAGATAGAAGCGCAGGTTGGCCGCAACTCCCACCGCCGCTACGGACATGAAGAAAAACAGCGGTCCCCAGCTGCCGGGCGTCCATACTTTCACCCTCCACATCGGATACAACATCCCATAATACATGCAGCCGACCCAGGCTTGATGAAACTGCCACCACCAGAGCGGGCGCAGCCGCGGAGTGCGAACGGGGACTGCGGCTTGCTCCTGGTCCGGCTGCGAGGGTGTTTGCGATGAAGCGTCGGCACTCTTGAGCCGCTCCAGGTCGGCTACGAGTTCGCGTGTCGCGCCATAGCGCTGTCCCGGGATCTTGTGGAGGCAGCGGCGCACGATCTGATCCAGCTCGGGGGGTACCAGGGGCCGGACGCGCGCAAGCGCGACGGGTTCTGCTTCGAGGATTCGTGCGATTGTCGTTATGGAATCAGTGGCCGCGAATGGATGCTTGCCGGATGCCATTTCGTACAACATGACCCCAAAGGAGAAAATGTCGGTGCGGAAATCGACATCCAGGCCGAGCAGTTGCTCGGGGGAGGAGTACGCGGGAGTGCCCAGAAAGGTGCCGGCGCCGGTCAACCTGCTTGCCAAGGTCGAGTCCTGGTGACGGCTGGCCTGAAACCGGGCCAGTCCGAAATCCAGGATCTTGATAGCGCCTTCCGGGGTTATCATCACGTTTTCCGGCTTGAGATCGCGATGAATGATGCCCTGTTCGTGGGCGGCTGCCAGCGCGCGTGCTACCTCGGTGGCGGTATAGAGCAGGAGCGATGGTGCGAGCAGACCCAGGGCCAGTTCCTCGAAGAGCGTACGACCACGCACATACTCGCAGATGATGTAGAGGTTGCCGCCGTATTCCTCGAGCGCGTACACGGTGGCAATCGCCGGATGTGAAAGGGTCGCAGCAACTCTGGCTTCCCGCCGCAGGCGCTCGCGGTGCTCGGCGTCGCAGGTATGCTGGGGTGTCAGGGCCTTGATGGCCACGGGACGCCCCAGGCGCGTGTCTTCAGCAAGATAGACAACACCCATGCCGCCCTGGCCGAGTTTTTTTGTAACCGCGTAAGGCCCCAGCCTGCGGCCGATCAGCGCGTCACCCGAATCGCTCTTGATCAGTCCTGCTGCGGTCTCGACAGCGGGCTGTTCCAGGAAACTGTCCGCATCCTCGTGGCTGGCGAGCAGGGACTCAACCTCCGTGCGCAGCGCGCCGTCGCCTGCGCACGCTGCGTCAAGGAACGCCGCCCGATGCGCAGGATCCAGTTCGAGTGCCCTGTTGAACACATCTTTGAGCTGCTGCCAGCGTTCCGGCTTCACGTCAGTCTTCCTCTCGCATCTCGCGCTTGAGCCATGCCTTCGCCATGCTCCAACCCCGCTTCACGGTGGCCGGAGAAATCTCCAGGGCTTCCGCGGATTCCTCGATGCTCAGGCCGGCGAAAAAGCGAAGCTCGACGATGCGCGCCTGCTCAGGATCCATCGCAGACAGCCGGGTCAGCGCCTCGTCGAGCGCCAGGAAGTCGATCGATTTCTCTCCGCCGGCTGCAACCGCTTCGTCCAGAGTAATCCGGATCTGCGCACCTCCGCGCTTGGCGGCGTTGCGCGCACGCGCCCGTTCCACGAGAATCTGGCGCATGGAGGTGGCTGCGATGGCGAGAAAATGGGTGCGGTCCTGCCACGGCTGCCGTTTGTCCTTCTTCAATCTCAAATAGGCTTCGTTGACGAGCGCGGTTGCCTGCAGCGATTGCCCCGGCCGTTCCCGCCTGAGATAATGACGAGCCAGCCTTCGGAGTTCGTCATAGACGGCGGGCATGAGTTTGGAGACGGCTCGCCGGTCGGAAGTTTTACTTTTTCCGGTCGTCCTGTCCTTGGAATCCGGCGCACCTGACTTCATCATGGTTCAGCAAAAAGACGAAACAACGGGCTCATGTCCTGTGAGCGAACTGCCCCCCACGAACGGGCGGCGTGGCACCGAGATTATACGCCAGGACCGCGGTGATGCGTCAAATGGTTGCTGATGCAAAGAGCGCGGCGGTTTCAGCGGTGGTATGGTCTCACGCCGGCCTTAATCGTCGGGCACGCCGCGCAAAAAGGCTGCCGAATCTTCAGGCCGGCTCACATTGATGAACATGCCCGAACCCAGCTCGAATCCCGCTGCCTTGGTTATGCGCGGCAGCACGCTCATATACCAGTGATAGTAACGAATGTGGTTCGACTCACGCGGTGCCGTGCGCATCACCAGGTTGAAGTCCGGGTCATTCAGGCCGAAATAGAGCTTGCGCTGAACTGTCCGCAGGATGCGGGCGAAACTCGCAATTTCATCTGCCGAGATGGATCCGAACGAGGCAGAATGCCGGCGCGGGTAGATCCACAAATGAAAGGGCGAGAGCGCCGCAAACGGGATGAACGCGACAAAGTGCTTGTTCTCGGCCACCACTCGTTTCTGATCCCGCAGTTCGTCGTTCAACGTGGCGCAAAAAATGCAGGCGCCGTTATCGTCGTAAAAACGGAGCGCCCATTCGAGACGTTCCCGTACCACGGTGGGGATCACCGGAGTTCCGATGAGCTGCAAGTGAGGGTGAACCAGCGAAGTGCCGGCCGCTGCACCGTGGTTCTTGAACAGCGTGACTGCCTCCACCCGCCGGTCCGCAAACACCCTGTTATAGCGATCGAGACATGCCGCGAGGATCCTCTCAACCTCGGCATCGGTCATGAGCGCCAGCGCAACATTATGTATTGGGCTCTCAACAATGACCTCATGCACGCCTACTCCGGAGATGGTCCGCTTCAGGCCGTCAGTATTCCGTATGAGTTCCCCTTCGGAGGAGAGGGCGGCGAATTTGTTCGGGAATACGCGGACCTGCCAGGAACCGGTTTGCGGGAAACGGTAGGTTTCGGCCGGCGTCATGGCTTCATTGCCGGGACAAAACGGGCAGGTGGGATCATGCTGTGGCAGGTCTTTACGGGGGCCCTCTGCGCTCCTGAACTGGTCCGGGCGTCGTGCGCGCTCAGTTGCGATAATGACCCATTGGCGCGTGATGATGTTCTGGCGGATTTCCGGCATGGCTGTGCCCTCCGGGAAGAATTAGATCCATATGGACAAGCAGAGAAAATGCCCAGGCGCCAGGATGCCAAGAAAGTTCTTCGGCGTCCGGTCGGTCATCGAACCTTGCTTATCCAGCCTTGGTTGCACTCTCGCCGCTCGACGTAATTCATGGCAGGCATTTCTTCAATGCTGATGGATCATACCGGAATGCTTCCTTCAGGAGCGGTGTTTCTCCACGAGCATCTTGTGGAAATCGCATGCTTCGCAGCTATTGTAAGCGAAGAGAGGGAAAATGCTTTAAAATATCGGCGCTCATCCGTTGGGACGGCTGGGCTGTCTATATCGATTCGTGGCTGTTCGAAGAGAATGGGAGACCAATCCGGAAATGGAATTCTTTGATGTAGTGGAGGCAAGACGGTCGATCCGGGCGTTTACCGAACGGGCACCGGAAGAGGAGAAGTTGCGCAGAATAGTCCATACGGCCAACCAGGCGCCATCGGCCGGGAATTTGCAGGCCTACGAGATCTTCGTCGTGAGGGGGGCATCGGACCGCAAGGCACTGGCCCGTGCCTCTCTGGGGCAGGAATTCGTAGCCGGAGCACCTGTGTCACTGGTGTTCTGTGCCCGGCCGGCACGCGCGGCTCCAAAATATGGACGGCGAGGCACGCAGCTCTATGCTACGCAGGACGCCACCATCGCGTGCACCTATGCGATGCTTGCCGCCACCGCCCTTGGGCTGGCCACAGTGTGGGTCGGCGCCTTCCACGACGATGAAGTGCGGCGCGCAATCCGCGCCTCAGAGGAGATCATACCCGTGGCGATTTTGCCGATCGGGTATCCGGCAGAGAAGCCGGAACCGACCTCGCGCCGCGCCATCGAGGATCTGGTCCACGAACTATAAATTGCCGGAGAATGGAGAAAGGCAGGAGACTGACGCAGAGGCTGCGGAGGGCAGCAGAGCGTGCGGAGAGTTCGGGATTGTGGTTAAGATGCTCTTTGCTCTCTGCTGCCCTTCGCGGCCTCAGCGCTGAGCCATTGAAGCTCGAGCTGGCTTTCACGCGCGCGGGGCTGCTCCGTTTCTGCTATCTGCCGTAGCCGGGACCGCGCAGGACTTTTCCGGGAAGCGCATCGGTCATCTTGGTGCCGTCGATGACGGGCACTCCGTTGACCAGCACATAGTGCATGCCCTCGGCAAGCCGGTTCGGATTCTCGAACGTCGCCAGGTCGCGGATTGTCTCAGATCTCGGATTGCCCCAGCATATCGATGAAGCCCGGCGCTACCACCATGCCGGCGGCGTCCAGAACGCGCTTGCTACGCATTTCCCTGCCCCATTCTTGCCCTCGGCAATTTTGCCCTCTGTTTATGTCATTCATGTCATGGGTGACTGGTTATTTCCCCCGCGTCTGAACCACAGAGGATGCGCCCCTTTCTTCTTGCTTGCCCTGCAGGATGCTCTTATTCTGGAAGGCGTCATCACCCATGGAGAGATTTCTTATGAAACCAATCTATCGGATTCTGATTCCGATCCTATTGTGCACAGGCTTCCTCGGCATGGCCCAAACCGGTGTGAATCCTGTTCCCGATTTGGGAGTGCCGTCGACGACCGGAGTGGTCGTATCGACCTCGTCATTTGCTTCCGATGTGGGTGCCGCTATCCTTCACAAGGGCGGCAACGCTGTGGATGCCGCGGTTGCGACCGCGTTTGCTCTGGCGGTTACCCATCCCGCGGCGGGGAATATCGGTGGTGGCGGATTCATGATTGTTCGCGAGGTTTCGGGGAAAGCCGTTGCCTTTGATTATCGTGAAAAGGCGCCGTTGAAATCCAAGCCGGATATGTACCTGGACGCACAAGGCAAGATCGACCGCAAACTCACAAACGAAGGGTATCTGGCTCCGGGAGTGCCGGGCACCGTGCGCGGCCTCGAACTCGCCCACAAACGCTACGGCAAGCTTCCCTGGAAAGATGTCGTCGCCCCAGCCGTGCAACTGGCAGGAGATGGATTCGTCATGCCGCGGGGCCTGGCGAATGAGCTCAACCGGCAGCTCGGCGGCGTCATGGGCAGATACCCCTCGTCGGTCGAGGCCTACGGCAAGCCCGGCGGAGGGAAGTGGACCGAGGGCGACCGCATCGTCCTGAAAGACCTCGCAAAAACGTTGGCCGCCATAGCCGACAAAGGCGCCGATGTCTTTTATAAGGGTTGGATTGCAGACCGGGTCGCTGAAGACATGAAGGCCAACGGCGGATTGATCACGAAAGCAGACCTGGCCGCGTACAAGGCAAAGATACGCACGCCTGTGACCGGCCGCTATCGCGGTTACGCGCTTATCTGCATGCCGCCCCCCTCTTCGGGAGGCGTCGGGCTGATCGAGATGCTCAATATCCTGGAAAACTTCGACCTGAAGAGGAACGGACGCTTTGCCCCGGAGACTCTGCACCTGATGATCGAGGCGATGCGCCGGGCCTATCTCGACCGGGCGCGGTTTCTAGGGGATCCGGACTTCGTGCGGGTTCCGGTGGCAAAACTTACTTCGAAGAAATATGCGAAGGATCTGGCCGCGACGATTAATCCCGCCAGGGCATCAAGCAGCGTCGAGCTCGGCAAGGATATCGTGACCAGGGCCCAGCCTGGGGAGAGCGACGAAACGACCCACTTCTGCGTAATCGACAAAGACGGCATGGCTGTTTCCAACACCTTCACGTTGGAAGGGGGCTACGGTTCCAGGGTGGTGGTCAAAGGTGCTGGCTTTCTGCTCAACAACGAAATGGGCGACTTCAATAAGAAGCCCGGCGAAACCAACGTCACCGGCGACATCGGCACCCAAGCCAACCTGATCGTCCCTGAAAAGCGCATGTTGAGCTCCATGACACCAACCATTGTGACGCGCGACGGCAAGGTCGTGCTGATCACCGGCTCGCCCGGCGGGCGGACCATTATCAACACGGTTCTCAGCATTGTTCTGGGCGTCCTGGAATTCGGCATGAACGGCCGCGAGGCGGTCGACTCCGCGCGGATGCACCATCAGTGGCTCCCCGACGAAACCACATTCGAGGAAGGGGCGATTCCTGCGGATGTGGCGGCGCGGCTAAAGGGTATGGGGCACAACGTCAGGATGCAGGGAAGACAGGGCGACGGGAATTCAATACTTGTCGACCCGGTGAGCCGGGTGGCTTACGGCATCAATGACAGGCGCAGTTCCGATTCGAAGGCATCGCGCTAACCCGGTCGCGAGCAGCATAGAATCTAAACGCAGAGGGCGCAGAAAAGAGTCCTTTCTCTGCGCCCTCAGCGTTGATATTTGATGTCGCCGGTTGACTTGCTTCTTCTTCTCTATTACCTGCAGGATATTGCGGGCATTTTCGAGGGTCTTGTCGTCCTTTCCCGCCTGCAGGTACTTGGTGAGATACTCCTTGGCCTTGGCATAGTCCTTCTTGTTGAAGTAATACAATGAACCCAGCTCGAAGTAGGCCTCGGGAATCAGAGGTTCGGTTTTTATCACCTGTTGGAAGGCCATAATGGCCAGATCTTCGGTCTCGGGCTTCTTGGCCCAATCCTGGCCGAGCTTGAAAATGGGAATGCCGGCCTGAGCATAAGCGGCAAAGGCCTGATCGTACTGCTTGTCATTGAGGTATTGCTCCGCCACTATCTTGTAGTGGTCGGCCAGGGCCTGCTTGTATTTGGGCGCATCCTGCGGCGGCGCCAGTTGTATGGCGCGATTATAGGCTTCCACAGCGGCGTCTGCCTGTTTGAGCTGAGTGCGTGATCTGCCGATCTGGACCCAGACGCTTGCCTGCAACGCAGGATCAGGGAGCAGCGGCAGCGCCTCTTCATATTTCTTGAGGGCGCCGGCATAGTCCTTACTGTTATACATGGTATCCCCCTGATCGGCGACCGCCTTAGCCTTCTCCAAGACGGCATTGTCGCCAAGGCGCTTCTTCAGGTCCAGATAGCCCTTATCCTCAGGCCTGAGTGCGATCGCCTTGTCGGCTGCCTTTCCGGCAGCATCCCACTGCTTGTCGTATCCCAGCGAGAGCGCCAGGCCGTAGAAAGCGTCGGGATCCGTGGGGATCAACTTTACTGCTTCTTCAAATTTGGTGATTGCCAGCTTGTAGTTCTTTTGGGTCAATTCATCGTTGCCTTCGACCTTCAGCTTCAGGCCCGGCAGCATGGTAAGCATGGTCTTGGCGTTGTTTTGAACTGTCGCAAAGGGGCTCGGCGCGGGCGGCGTGCCTTTGGGATCCTTGGGCGGCGGCGGTGTGCCCATCACGAGCGCGGTGGCCATGTCATAGGATTTCTGAAAACTCTCCTTGGCGAGATCCCACTTCTTTTCCTGGGCCAGATTCACAGCGTAGTAGAAAAGCGCGTCGGGATTCGACGGACTCATGTCGAGAGAGTCACGGAACAGCTTCTCCGCTTCTGCATATTTCTGCTCGTTCAGCAAGCCTACTGCCTGCTTCAGCAATTCGAACGCTTTGGCATTCAGCGCATCATCCTCCCAATAGAACTTCTTCAGAGGATCCCCTACCGGACACTTGACCGTGATGTTTTCCTGCGCGCTGTTTTTGAGGAAGACCGGCTCATACAGACCCGGTGCGAGGCCCTCCGGTCGCACCACGACCCGATAGGCGCCATCCTCGAGCTTCTCGTAATGTGCTATTCCGGTGGCGTCTGCTTTCGCGTCCTTGAATTTTCCGCCGGTGCCGAACGCCATGATCTGCACTTTGGCCCCGACAAGGGCTTTGCCCGAGTCATCCACGCACTTGACGTTCAGCGTGTTGGTGGCAGCAGCGAAAATCGTCCCGGTCAGGAACAGGATTGAAAGGAGAAGACCGAATCCAAATAATGACCTGCTAGTTAGTGATTTCATCGCGACCGTCTACATAATTGGGTTAATGTTTTAGAAATTTCAGCCACGCTCGCTTCCCATCACGCTGGGGCCGCTCCTCCCAAGGAGGAAATCCGGATTCCTCATCCAAGTATGCCTGGCAGGAAGCGCGTATGCGCGGCGGCGTGTATTATGACACAGGTCATGCTTTTACAAAGGAAAAGATTTATCGGAAATCTCCGGCTTCTGAGGCAGCGTGCGCGGACCGGATGGTGCGATCAGGCGGGGAGACGACCAGCCGACGGCGCCTGCTGTCGATCTCGCGGAGAAAAATGGGCATGGGGTCCGCACAATTTCTGAGGGGAGCGCGACAGCAAGCAGCCGCACGTCGAAGCCGCTTCCGTTGAACGACAAGGTTTTGAGGTGCCAGACTAGTAAATTGGGTGACGAGCGGATGAGCGTCTCAACAGCGGGCGCACTGAGCATGGATGGATTGGGCCACGATTCTGCTGGCAGCATCTGCAGTCGTCTACTATCAATATGCCAAGATGGATGCCGGGTACACAGCAACCCGCATGATTCCGATAAGCGGCCTGGTGCTCAGTCAGCGGGGCATGCACGAATTCGAAATGCGCCGGCCGGCCAAGTCGGGACTCCACATGCAAACAGGACGGCGAAATCCTTGTGAATGTGGTGGATGACGGTGTAGGATTCGATATCAGCAGCAGTCGGCCGGGTCGAGCCGGCGGTTTCGGCCTCTTCAGTATCCGCGAGGGATTGCACGGTCTCGGTGGCCGGCTCCCGGTTGCCTCAAAGTCCGGCAGCGGAACCAGCGCGACGCTGGTCGCGCTGCTCAGGCAAAAAGAATTTTCAGCAAGGGAGGGATCTAAATGAGTATCAAGATTCTCCTGGCGGACGATCACAAAATTGTGCGGGACGGCTTGCGCGCTTTGATCGAGAAGCAGCCGGACATGGAAGTCGTGGCCGAAGCAGCCGACGGCAGAACCGCCGTGCGCCTCGTCAAGGAGCTATTGCCCGACGTTGTGATCATGGATATCAGCATGCCGGACCTCAACGGCATAGAGGCCGCCAGGCAAGTGGTGGCCGACACCCCCCGAGTGAAGATCATCACATTGTCAATGCATTCAGACAGCCGGTTTGTCAAAGAAGTATTCAAGGTAGGCGCTTCGGGCTATCTCCTCAAGGAATGTGCCTTCGAGGAACTTGCCAATGCCATCCATACTGTGGCTGCCGACCAGATCTACCTGAGCCCGCACATCACTCACGTCGTGCTCAACGACTATTTGAGCAAACTTCCCATGGCGGAGGCTTCCGTCTTTTCCGTGCTGACTGCCAGGGAGAGGGAGGTGCTTCAGCTCATGGCCGAAGGAAAGACCACCAAGGAGATTGCCTATTCCCTGGAACTGAGCGTCAAGACCGTCGAAGCGCACCGTCAGAAAATCATGGAAAAATCAAACATCCACAGCGTCGCCGAGCTTACCAAGTATGCAATCCGCGAAGGACTCACCTCTCTCGAATCCTGATTTGGATATCGCCCGTGGCCTCATTCCTCGAATTTTCAGGGAAAATCTCCCGCTCGGAACCCTGGCCTCTATCGACCCCGCGCTCCTCAGATTCAACTAATTGACTGCATTCAAGCAGATTAGGCTATCGGGACCCTTCCGGCACAGTGTTTGCTTTGTTGATTGGGGTCGTCCCCGCAGCCGGGGCACAACTATCCTGAGACTCCGACGGGTTAAGAACTGACGCAGAACCTGCCTCTCAGGGTGCAAATGCGGACTTGATTTCAGCAGGGGAGCACCATGCTGGATGGGCGTATCACAACTTGGGAAATACTGGGATGGCTGGCGGGCCTGCTCATCATTGTTCTCATCGACGCGATCAGGGAACTGCGGCCGGCGCGGGGCGTAAATCGGGGCCTCTGTGCCGCGATGGGGCAGAACGCCGCTTTTGATGGGGAAGCCCGGGCGGCGCAGGAGTTGTTTGACAAATCGGCGGACGAAGAGCTTTTTCCGGAGCTTAAGCCGCATCGTGCGCGGCAGGGCGGCTCAATGGCTGCGGAGGAACTGCTCGGAAAGTCGGCCTGACTTCGTCCCGCCCATATCCCCATCAAATCTATGCAGTGGCGCGCCTGCCTGGAGAGATTCCCGGTCAGCGATTATTTCTTAATCCGCGATGGTTGGCGTTCGAGGTCGATTTTTTTCAGGCGATCGAGTTCGTCCGTGAGTTTCTTAATCTTTTCTTCCCGCGTCTTGGCCTCTGTTTTCATCTTTTCGATTTCCGTCTGCAAGCTGAGGATGAACCGGGCTTCCGCGCTGTAAGGGCTTCGCGGAAACTGGGAGACGAGGCGCTTGAACTGCTCTTCGGACTTCTCCAGCGACTTGGCTCGGCACTCGGGAGACGAGCATGAGAGCGTGTACAATATCCCCAGCCTGAACATGGCTACGTCCTTATACTGGATGACGGGATCTTCCCGGAGATATCTTTCATAGAAACGGATCGCTTCCGCATACTTGCCGCTCTGGAAACTTGCCTCTCCATCGCGGAAGCTCCTTGGGAGTGGCGGTTCGGGTGGAGCGGGAAGCCGTGAAGGCGGCAGCGGCAGCTCGGGCCAGGTCGCCGGCACCGGGACCGGCGGCGGGGAAACCGGCACCGGCTGCAACACCGGAGGAGGAGTAGCAAGCGGACCTACCGGTTTCTTGTGGCAAGCGGATACCCACATGGAAATTGCCAGGATTGACAGGGCCAGACTCTTCGTTTTCATCCGCTCAGCTCAGACCATTCCGTAATTCTCAGATCGGTGATGATGCCCGGTACGTAACTTCGCCGCCGCTTTCCCCCGGGGGAATCATAAGATAGAAAATGCTGCCCCCCTCAGGATTGTCTTCGACCCAGAGCGCACCGCGGTGCGCCTCGGCGATGGTGCGGGAGATCGCCAAGCCGAGGCCTGCACCCTGACCCGGTATCTTCTTCCCCTGCTTTACTTGATGAAACTTCTCGAAGATCTTTTTCTTGTGCTGATCGGGCACGCCCGGGCCGGAATCCGCGACGGTCACCAGCGCGAATTCCTTCCCGTCGGCAGGGAATAGGACTTTCCCGCGCCAGAACTCCGGCATTCCAGCCGGAATTTGAGGCGCCCGCGCCACGCGCACGCGGATCGCTTTGCCCCTCGGGGAAAACTTGACTGCATTGCCCAGCAGATTCCTGATGATCTGCAGGATCCGATCCCCGTCACATTCTACCATCAGGGGTTGTTCGGGGACTTCAAGTTCCAGTGTCAGATCCCTTTCGCCCGCAACAGGCTGCAGCTCTGCTGCCGCAGTCCGGGCCAGACCGGCCAGATCGTTGCTTTTCAGTTCGTACTCCAGCACTCCCGCTTCCATGCGCGAGAGATCGAGGAGGTTGCCGATCATGGCGGAGAGCCGCTGCCCGCTCGCGAGGTTGAGTTCAAGCAGGCGCCGCTGTTTGTCGCCCAGCGGGCCGGGGAGCTGCTCGAGCAGAAGCTGGATCGTTTCCTGCATGGACGCCAACGGCACTTTCAGCTCGTGGGATACGTGCGCCACGAAGTCCTTTTTCATCTGATCAAGCTCGTTCAGGCGGTGGGTCATGGTGTTGAAATCCTTGGCGAGCTGCCCGAACTCGTCGCGCCGGGTCGTGTCCAGACGGTAGAAGAATTTTCCTTCCGTGATCGCACGAGTGCCTTGCGTGAGCTGCTTCAGCGGCGCCGAGATGGACTGGACGATCAGCAGGGAGACCAGGGCGCTCAACAGCAGCGCGACCGCCGCCACGATCCAGGAAATGGTTTCGGCCAATCTGCTGGTGCGCAGGAAGACGCTGACTTCGGCGTTGATCCCGTTCATGGCCTCCTGGTAGGCGCTGCGGATCTCGTTTTTCAACTGCTCCAGCTGATCGACCAGGACACCGGGCACGCCCAGAGTTTCCTGGGATTGCAGTGCAAGCTGCTGGCGCGAGAGCTCCGTTGTAAAGGTCGACCAGGCACGGAAAAGCCTCGCGGAATTTGAATTATCCAGGTCGGTCTCGAAGTTGGTGCAATATTCCTGGAGCCGGTCCCGGTAGCCCGGATCATCCGAGGCGAACGACTTTTTCGTAAACTCCTCCACCAGATCGATGTCGCGTCTCATTTCCAGCGCGTTATAGGCGGCGTCGAAGTTGACTTCCTTAATATTCTTGATGATCTTCTGCATCCGGTGAATGGTGAAGACCTGGTAGCCCAGCAGTCCCGCCATCAGGGTGATGAGAATCCCGTAACCCGAAATGATCTTTGTGGATATCTTCATTATCGGACGCCAGCGTTTCTGCCGGGATCTGAGATCTCCGGTGCGCTACTCGAGCCCATAAAACTTGAGCTTGTTGCGGATGGTCTTCACGTCGATGCCCAGCTGACGTGCTGCCTCCGCCTTGTTCTGGCCTGTGTTCTCCAGGGTCTTCAGGATCAGCTCCTTCTCGGCCTCAGCGGCCGTGACGCCGATGGGAAGCACGATCTTCGCGCCGGAGCCGGCGTGAGGCGTCACGACATACGCAGGAAGATGACTGCTCTCGATCCACTTGCCGCGCGCCAGGATGACGGCCCGCTCCATGACATTCTTCAACTCCCGCACGTTGCCAGGCCATGGGTAGGCTTTGAGCAGCTCGACCGCCTCCTCGCGCAGCCCTTCGACCCTGGTATCATGTTTCCGGTTGAACTCGCGCATGAAGTAATGTGCCAGCAACGCAATGTCCCCCTTGCGCTCGCGCAGCTGGGGCAGCGCGATGGTGAAAACATTGAGCCGATAGTACAAATCCTCGCGCAGCCGGCCGCCTTCCACAGCAGCCCAGGGATGCTTGTTGGTGGCGGCGATCACGCGCACGTCGACGGAAAACTCGTGGCTGCCGCCCACACGGCGCACCCGGCGATCCTCGATCACACGCAGCAGCTTGGGTTGGAGCGCCAGGGGCATTTCCGCGATTTCGTCCAGAAACAACGTTCCCCGGTTCGCCAACTCGAAGCAGCCCGCGCGCAATCCGATGGCTCCGGTAAAAGCGCCTTTCTCATGGCCGAGAATTTCACTCTCCATGAGGTTCTCCGGAATCGCCGCGGCGTTCACGGCGATGAACGGTCCCGTCGAGCGGCTGCTCATCTGATGAATCGTGCGTGCCGCGAGCTCTTTGCCGGTGCCGCTCTCCCCGGTGATGATGACGGACGCATCCGTAGAACTCAGGCTCTGGATGAGACTGTAGACTTCGCGCATGGCTTTGCTGCTGCCGACGAAATTGCCGAAGCCGCCCTGATCCAGCTGGGAAAGGAGGCGCTGGGATTTGCGTCGGAGTTCCAGGTCATTCTCCGCAACCTGCAGGATGGCCCGTAATTTGCCATAATCCAGAGGCTTTGTGACGAAGTCCTGCGCACCCTGTTTCATGGCTTCTACCGCCAGGTCGATGCTGCCCTGCGCGGTCACCAGCACGACCGGACGGTCGGCACGATCCGCCTTGAGGGAGCGCAGCAGGTCCAGTCCCGAAAGCTCCGGCATCACCACATCAGAGATAATAATGTCGGGATCGTAGCTCAGCGCCAAATCCTGAGCCTCGAGGCCGTCGCAGGCGCTGCGCACGTCGAAGCCCCATCCCTGCAGACGCATCTCCAGGACTTCTCTCATGGCCTCTTCGTCATCCACCACCATTATCTTCGTCTTACGGTTGATCATGCCGACTACCTGTATTCAGTTGCAGGAAACATCACGCCAGCGCAGGCTGTCACGCGAATTCTCCGTTCGGCCATGGATTTGCAGACGCCAGCATGGGCGTCAGGGAATCAGGTTTCTGCTGCAGTGTTCTGGCGGGTGCTTTTTGAGGTCTCATGGCTCCGAGTCGGGCATGTGTGATCGCAAGCCCCCCTGTGAATGCCTAGTATACCCGTGAGCCGAGTGCGGGAGAAGGTCAATTTGCGGGAAAATTTCCCCGCTCTACAAATTTGGATGTCCCCCCGCTCCCCTGATTGTGCGGACACGATCCGGGGCACAGGGGGACGTCACGATCTCTTAGTAGGCAAACATCTTTCGGACGGCGAAGCCGTCGCAATCGCACCACCCTTTCTGGCGTCTTTCGTCCCATTGCATACAACCGAATGACGGATGGTGCTCGTATCGGTAGTGCCCACAGCGGCATCTTTGCTGATAATCGACCTTGGCTTGAGTGACCCGGAGAGGTGAAACCAATTGGATTCTCGTTGCCGTTGCCATCCTGCTGCTCCTTTCATTACTTCACAGTTACAGGTATTGCGGACTTAGACCTTTCCATTTCCAGGCAGATGGGCGAGCGGTCGAGCGGTGATGCGAATCTGATCGTGGATGGTATTGCAGAATTTGCTGTGCCTTCGCTGGCAGACATGCAATGCATTCCTGACCCGAGCTGCACTTATAAGCCTGAACAAACAACAATATTTGCGATACGGGCGGAGTTGAGGCTCCGCTGCGTTGGGCCGGTGCCGCGCTCCAGCGCCGGCCGGCACCCGGAAATAACTCCGGGCGGGCTAAAAGACTCGCCGGGCCCGAATCCCGGCAGGCCAAAATGGAGCGCCCCACTCACCGATGTAAGATTGGTCCCCCCGGGCCAACCGCGGTCGCCGGCGGGCGGGGCGCGAACCCTATTGATTCGGCGCAATTTCGCTGGTGGTCCGGAATTTCAGCACCTTTTCCGCAGAAAAGGCTGCATTCTTCCTGCCGGCAGCATAGGCCCCAGCCGTTCCGGCATCAGCCCCGGATGCCGCGCCGATTGCAGCACCCTTGCCGCCGCCCGCGATCGCTCCAATGACGGCTCCCACCGCTGCGCCGCCCCCGATGAGGGCGCCGTTTTGTTTCTCATGGCTTTGACTCACAACCGAGATCTTGGTGGTGCTGACGCGGTCCCAGCTCCCACTCGAATCCTGGATGGCGTCCAATGTGATCTTCAGAAAAACATCTAAATGCCGATAATGCCGCCTATGCAGCGGCACGCGCTCCTGGCCATACCCATGCAACGGCCGTGCCAACCGCGTGAAACGGCGGGGCCAAGCCAGCCAAGGCTTTCGTGATTCATCCACCCATGCGGAGAGTGCAAATCAGGGAATTTCTCCCTGACTTGCGGTTTTCGATTCGGTTCCTGCCTCGAAAATAGACTTTGTCGAGCGTGGTCGGGCCGCCCGCGTCCCTCCTCTCCTGTCTGTTGATTCCGCTGCTCGCGCCGCGACAAGCGCCTTCGATCCCCTGTGCTAAGGTGGCTGCGATTGAGACGCCCGTGACTGGCGGGACCGTAGCGCCCATGCCGGGATCCTCGCGTGCGCCGGCCACGGACTGGGCCTCAATCTCCCGGCAGGCCCTGCTGCTCATACTCGCTGCAGGCTGCGCGATCCGGGTCGGCTGGCTGGCGCTCGGGCTGCTGAAACTGAGGCTATTACGCCGCAAGGCGCATCGCCTTCAGGTGCTGCCCCCGGAGGTGGAGCAGAGGGCGCCCCACATCGGCCGCGCCGTTGAGATTCTGATCTCGCCGGAAATTCCCGGTCCTGCAACTTACGGCGTTGTGCGCTCCACTTCAAGCTGTAGTTCCGAAGCCGGGTTCAATGCTCATTCTGAAATCCCTGTTTTTTGTCCAACAGGGCCTTGATTTCGGCGGGAAGATCGAAGCGGTCCTTATAGTTGGTCTGCACCCGATTTTGGGTGCAGAGCATTCCCCAGCATTGTCCAGAGCCGGGAGTGCAATTTTTCGAGATGGTTCCTTGTTCCGTTGTTGAAGGGCGGACCGACCACGATTATGCTCAAACGAACAT
>JAIQGI010000030.1 GCA_020072565.1 Terriglobia bacterium | reverse complement strand
TTTGTAATAACGCCCAGACTGATGTAATCCGTAATGCGGGAGCCGCTTGGAAGCTCAGCAACGGTACGTGCCATATGCGGTCCTCCTGTGAAAATTTACCACAGGATACCACAGTTCGTTTGTTAAGTGAACAGTATTGCTCTTAGCCTGAATTATTCATGAAGCAGAACCGCACGCCCGTGAAAAGCAAGAAAATTGGACGCGGATACACGCCGACCAAGACCGAACGGTCGGCGCCGGTCAGCGTTTTTCCGCGTCAAAAACTGCATTTGGGTCGCACATTCATGAGTGATCCGGGTTAGGGTCCTTGAGTTTTTGAGTCTTCGCGATGAGCCGCGCGCCTAACTGCCCAGGCTCAAAAACTTCAAGGCTCTATGGATTCGTCCAGTTCATGCATCGCAGGCTGCGAACCCGGGTGCACGATGGGCTGCTCCGCCCGTCATTCCAGCCTGTCCAGAAAATCGAGGCCCACCAGAACCTCCCTCGGCTTCGACCCTTCCGCCGGACCGACGAGGCCGTTGCGGTGCATAGTATCGACCAGCTTGGCGGCTCTGCCGTAACCGATGCTGAGCCTGCGCTGGAGCAGGGACGTCGAGGCGCGCCCCTCACTGACCACAATGCGCAAGGCGTCCTTGTACAGGCTGTCCTCCTGCTGGTCGTCGATCGGGTTGCCCTCCTCGTCGAATTCTTCCTCCTCGCCGTAGGACAGGACCGAATCGTCGTAGGTCGGGCGGCCCTGTTTTTTTAAATGATCGACAATTTTCTGGGCCTCCTTCTCACTCACGTAAGCGCCGTGGATACGGGTCAGGCGCGAGGAGCCGGGTGGAATAAAGAGCATGTCGCCGTTGCCGAGCAGTTGCTCGGCGCCGTTGGCGTCGATGATGGTGCGGGAGTCGACCTTGGTCGCGACCTTGAAGGCGATCCGGCAGGGGAAGTTCGCCTTGATGACCCCCGTGATGACATCCACGGAGGGGCGCTGGGTTGCGAGAATGAGGTGAATGCCGACAGCGCGCGCCATGGCGGCCAGGCGGGAGATCGATTCTTCGACTTCCCGAGAGGAGATCATCATCAGATCCGCCAGTTCGTCGATCACCAGGACCAGGTAGGGCAGGGCTTTTTCGAGTTCTCCCTCGTCGTGATTCTCTGCTTCCAGAAACGAGAGCTGCTTGGCGGTGGATCGGATCAAGGTGTTGTACTGGTCGATGTTTCTCACACCGCGGAGTGCCAGCTTCTTGTAGCGCGTTTCCATCTCGCTCGTAGCCCAACGCAGGGCATTGGCCGCCTCCTTCGGGTCGGTGACAATCGGGGTTAGGAGATGCGGGATATCGGCATAGATGCCCAGCTCCAGGCGCTTGGGATCGATGAAGATGAAACGCACCTCTTCCGGAGTCGCCTTGTAGAGGATCGAGGTGATCATGCAGTTGAGAGCGACGCTCTTGCCGGCCCCCGTAGCGCCCGCGATGAGCAGGTGTGGCATGCGCGCCAGTTCCGTCGCATAGACGTTCCCGTTGATCAGCTTGCCGAGTGCCAGGGTGAGCTTGGATGCCGATTTGCGAAAAACATCGGACTCGATCAGTTCACGAAGCAGGATGGTCTCGCGCTGTGCATTGGGAATCTCAATGCCCACGGTCGCCTTGCCGGGGATGCGGTCGATGCGGATCGATTCCGCCTTCACACCAAGGCAGAGGTCGTCGACCAGACTTGTGATCCTGGAGTATTTGACGCCGGCATCGGGCTTGAACTCGAAAGTGGTGACCACCGGGCCGGGGTGTATCTGCGTGATGCTGCCGTGAACATCGAACTCGGCGCACTTCTCGGCCAGCTGGCGTGCGCGCTCCATCAGCTCCGCTTCGTCCACGGCAAAATGCCCTTCCGCCGGCGTCAGGAGGTCGACTGCAGGCAAAGCGAATTTTCGCGCTGCGCGCGGCGGTTTTTCCTCAGTCGCGGCCCGAGTCAGAATCGGCTCTGTCGGGGAAACGATCGACGGCGATCGTGGCTCCGAGGGAGCAGGAGGCGGCGCAGGCGGCTTGAAGGGAGCAGGCCTCATTGTGGGCTCGGGCGCCCTGGGAGCCGGGGCCTTGATGTTGACAATTGCCCGCACGGGTTTGCGGCTCCTGCGCCAGTTCTGGAACCTTTCCCAGATGCCGGCGCGGTGCGGTTGCTCCTCGCGCGGCTCGCGGTTGAAGAGCCGCGCGAACGAGAATGACGTGGCGGCCAGCAGCCCAAGCAGGATCGTGCCTGCAACCACCACCAGCGTGCCGGTGGTGTTCAGATTGCGTACCAGCGCATCGGCGAGGAGCCTGCCGATCATTCCTCCCGCTTCGAAGCTTCTCTCGGGCAGAGGAAAGGGGACGAGCTGCAGGACTGTGCAGGCCGAGCCCACGATCAGGCAGAAGCCCAGAGTACGCATGAAAGGAGAACTGACCTTCCTGCCGCGGATCAGCTTCCAGCTTAGAACCGTCATGGGAGCCAACAACAGAAATGCCGACAGACCGAAGCCCTGAAACAGCCAATCGCTGGCGTAAGCTCCGATCCGGCCCACCCGGTTTTGAGTGCTGTTTTTCGCGGATGCGGTATTGAAATTTGGGTCGTGCCAGCTGAACGAGATCAAACAAACGAAAAGAAGTACCGTGACCATCAGGAGTAAAACGCCGAAGAACTCGTGGCGCTTGGCTTCGGTTTCCTTGCCCATGTCCGTCACATCCCTCTCCGGAGACTTAGATCTCAAGGATGACCGGAACAATCATAGGACGGGTCGCCGTTCGTTTGCGAAAGAATCTTTTTAAATCTGCACGGACCATTTCGGAGAGGACCACCGCGTCAACCCGCTCTTCGTTGCTGCACTCCTCGACCGTGCTGAGAATCACCTGCCGGGCTTCGGCCATCAGGGCTGACCCGCCCGCTTCCTGGATGTGGCCGCGGCTCACCAACTCCGGCATGCCTTCGATGAGGCCTGTTGCCTTGTTAATAGGAACCACGGCAAGAACCACCCCCTCCTCAGAAAGGTGCTGACGGTCTTTGACGACCAGTTCGTCCAGTTCTGCGAGGCTGCCGGCGTCGATCAGCCTTCTGCCGACCGGAGCTCGGCCTTGCACTCCGATCGCGTCCGGAGTCAAGGAGATGATGTCCCCGGTCTCGGCCAGAAGAATATGCTCCCAGGGCACTCCGGTTTCCTCTGCGATCAGGGCGTGGTTGAAAAGCTGGCGATATTCCCCATGAATGGGGACGAAGAAGCGCGGGCGAATCAAATTCAGCATCAGCTTCAACTCCTCCTGGCTGGCGTGACCCGAGACGTGCACCATCGAGTGGTTTTCGTTGTAGATCTTGGCCCCGCGGCGGCAGAAGTGATTGATGAGGTGCGAAATCCGGGTTTCGTTGCCCGGGATGGCGCGGGCGCTGAAAATCACGGCATCGTCGGCTTCAACACTGTAATCCTTATGTTTCCCAAGTGCGAGCCGGGACAAGGCCGAGACCGGCTCTCCCTGGCTGCCGGTGCTCAACAGAACGAGCTCCTCGGGCGGAAGGTGCTGTGCTTCCTGGGTACTGAGCAGGAGATCCGGCGGGACGCTGAGATAACCGAGTTCGCGGGAGATCGCCACATTTTGGACCATGCTGCGACCGACGGGAACGACCTTGCGGCCGAAATCCTGCGCCAGATCCAGGATGATCTGGATCCTGTGGCTGCTGGAAGCAAAGCAGGCCACGATGATCTTCCCCGGGGTGATGTGAAAGATCTGTTCCAGGTTTTGGCGGACATGGCTTTCCGATGGGGTGTACCCCGGCCTCTCGCTGTTGGTGCTGTCGGAAAACAGTGCCAGGACGCCTTGATCCCCAAGCGAGGACAGGCGGGCATAGTCGCTCAGCTGCTGGTCCGGAGGCGACTGGTCAAATTTAAAATCACCCGTGTGGACAATAGTGCCCAGGGGGGTTGTCAGGGCTACCCCCACCGCGTCAGCCACGCTGTGGGTCACCCCGAGAAACTCCAGTGTCATGCCCGCGATCTCAATGGTATCGCGGGGCTGTATGGACCTGAGGTCGGCACGATCCAGGACTTCCTGCTCGGCCAATCGCCCTCGGGCAAAGCCCAATGTCAATGGGGTGCCATAAACCGGGACCGCAATCTCACGCAGAAGAAACGGCAGCGCCCCGATGTGATCCTCATGACCATGTGTGAGGACAACGGCACGCACCTCATCTCTTCGCTCCAGAATGTAACTCAAGTCCGGAATCACCAGATCCACGCCGAGAAGTTCGTCCCTGGGGAACATCAAACCGGCGTCGATAATAAGAATATTGCCCCGATATCGGATCGCCATCATGTTCATGCCGAACTCGCCCAGGCCACCCAGGGCTACGACTTCGATACCTTCGCCATCTGTCACATGCTCGCTTGTCATAGGAATAAATATATCCTATTGCTAGGCTTTTCGGGACTTCTCCTTATGCTCATGATAGACGCGGGCCAGACGCTCATATTGGTGGACGGTGAGGTCTTCAGCACGGAGCGCACCATCGATACCGGCTTGCGCCAGGATTTCACGGGCCATCGACCCCAGATGTTGGTCTCGACGCAAGGAGTTCAACAGCTTCTTGCGGCGATAGGAGAAGGCCGCCTTTGTCAGTTCCAGGAAATCATTATCGAGTTCGGGATCACACGCGCCGCTGCGGGGGCGCAGGATGATCATGGCTGACTCAACTTTGGGCCGGGGAACGAAGCAGGCTGGCGACACCTTGAACCCCATCTTAATCTCGCAATAGTGCTGGCAAAAGACAGAAAAAAAGCCGTATTGCCTCGAACCTGGCACGCTTGCGATCCGTTCAGCCGTTTCGAGTTGAAGCATAAAATTCATGTCCTCAACGGGCATCGGCCACAAGAGCAGCCTCTCGATAATTGCGGTGCCGATGTTGTAGGGCAGATTCCCCACGATCCGCAGACGCAGGCCGGGCTCGAGGTACGGTGAGACGATTGCGGATAGATCTGCGCTCAGGAAATCCTCGGGCACTACGACCGCATTGGGATGGGGCGCCAGGGCGCGCACAAGGGCCGGAATCAGGTCGCCATCGATCTCCAGTGTGAGCAGCCGAAACACGTTCGGTGCCAATCTGGCGGACAAAGCGCCATCGCCCCCGCCTACCTCGAGCATGAGGTCACGGCGGGTCGGCTGGATGAGTGCGACAATGCGATTCAAAATTCCCGTATCTCTAAGAAAATGTTGCCCGTAGCGCTTCTTGAGCATAGTTTTCATTTGTCTTGACAACCCGAAACCGGGTCCACATAATTATCGGTCGCTCGCAAAGAGCATTTCTTCGCCTGCTATCATAATCCGGGGAGGGAGACAGTAATGAGCGGAAAAGTAGGGGAGGTGGGGGATCAGAATTTCGAGACGGAAGTACTAAATTCTCCCGTCCCGGTTCTGGTCGATTTCTGGGCGGCCTGGTGCGCTCCGTGCCGAATGCTGGCCCCGGCGGTCGAGGCGGTTGCCGAGAAATACGAGGGCAAGGCCAAAGTGGTCAAGCTGAATGTGGACGAGAACATGGTCACTGCCGGCAAGTACAATATCCGCGGCATTCCCACTCTTCTCCTTTTCAAAGGCGGGGTGATCAAGGAACAGATCGTGGGCAACACCACAAAAGACACGATCTCGAAGATGATCGACAACCATCTGTGATCCGGCTTCGAAGAGGGACATGCCGCTCCTGCCTGCAAAGGGTTGCCGGAAAAGTGGAAATGCGGAATGTCCCTTTTTTGCTTCCCACATAAACAGAGACCCTTTCCATGGCGAACTTGATCGTCGTTGGCGCCCAGTGGGGCGACGAAGGCAAAGGCAAGATCGTTGACCTGCTCACTTCGCATTTTGACATTGTGGCCCGCTACCAGGGTGGGCACAATGCCGGCCACACCATACATGTGGGCGGTAGGAAATTCGTTCTGCACCTGATACCTTCGGGGATTCTCCATCCGCAAAAAATCTGCGTGATCGGCAATGGCGTGGTGCTCGATCTCGAGGCCTTGAAGCAGGAGATCGAGTTTCTGGCGGCGTCCGGCATCAGTTGCCAGGGACGCCTCTTCATCAGCAACCGTTGCCACCTGATCTTCGAGTATCACCGGGCTGTTGAAAGAGCCGACGAAGTGCGCCGCGGCGCAAAGCGGATCGGCACCACCAATCGCGGCATAGGCCCCGCGTATGAAGACAAAATCGGGCGACGGGGTTTGCGTGTCTGTGATCTTATGACGCCCGAAATGCTACGCTCCACCATGGCGGACAACTTTCGCGAGAAGCAGATTTCAGCGCCCGGAGAGATGCAGGGATTTTCCAGTGACGAGTTATGCCGGAAGGCGCAAGCGCTTGCCAAAGAGCTGGCACCCTTTTTCGTGGACACGGCATCGTACCTCAACCGTGCCATGGACGAGGGGAAGCACGTGCTTTTTGAAGGAGCCCAAGGAACGCTTCTGGACGTCGATCACGGCACTTACCCGTTTGTGACGGCATCGAATGCCACCGCAGGCGGAGCTTGCATCGGGACGGGAGTGGGGCCAACGCGCATTGACGGCGTGGTCGGGATCGTCAAAGCTTACACCACCCGTGTCGGGGAAGGGCCTTTCCCCACGGAAGTGTCCGGCACGATCGGCCAGATGATACGTGAGCGAGGGCAGGAATTTGGCGCTTCTACCGGCCGTCCGCGCCGTTGCGGGTGGTTTGATGCCGTCGTTGTTCACTACGCCCGTCTGATCAACAACCTCGATTCGCTGGTCGTCACCAAGCTGGATGTGCTGGACCGCCTGACGGAGATCAGCATCTGTACCGGCTATCGTTACAAAGGCCGGCTGCTTGACTTTTTCCCTCCTGAAATTCAGGTTCTGGAGCAGTGCGAACCCGAGTATTTGACGGTTCCGGGATGGAACCAGCGCACCGCGGGCATCTGCAACTTTGACGACCTGCCCGTACTCGCCAGAGACTACTTAAAACGCCTGTCGGATCTGGTTCAGACGGAAATCTCGGTAATTTCCACCGGACCGGACCGGACCGAAACCATCATTGCATCCCCGGACTCCCGCCTTCACGCCTGGATCTAATCGATCTTCGATTTAGGGCTCGACCTCCGGCAGCTTGCTTCGATAGTCCTCGACCTGCTGGATCAGTTTTGCGATCAGGCCGGTCCAGCCGGTCTGATGGCTGGCTCCTATTCCCGAGCCGTTGTCGCCGTTAAAATATTCATAGAAGAGGACGTAGTTGCTCCAGTTCGGATCGCTCTGGAAGCGTTCGTTCCCGTTGTGGAACGGGCGGCCCCCGGTGCTGTCTTTTTTGAAAAGACGGATGAGGCGTTGCTCGAGATCGAGCGAAACCTGCCACAGGGTCTTCATCTGCCCTGAGCCGGTCGGGCACTCGACCTTGAAGCCGCTGCCGAAATAGTGGTGGAATTTCTGGAGCGACTCGATCATGAGGAAATTGACGGGCATCCAGACCGGCCCGCGCCAGTTGGAATTACTGCCGAAAAAGCCGGTTGTGGATTCGGCCGGCTCATAATCGACGCTGTGCTCAATGCCGTCCATCTTCAACACGAAAGGGTGATCTCTGTGATAGCGTGAAAGGCCCCGAATGCCGTAAGGGCTCAGGAATTCCTGCTCATCCAGCATGCGCTTCAGGATGAGCCGGAGCTGATCTGGAGTTACGATCGAAAGAATTCTTCTGTCAAAAAGCCCACCCGCACCCTTGCAGGTGACGCCCATCGACAATTCAGGACGATGCTCCAGAAACCAGTTCATCCTTCTCGTGAAGTCCGGCAATCTGCGCAAGTCATCCTTTTCGAGGATCTCGACGGCGAACAGCGGTATCAGGCCTACGAGGGACCGCACGCGCAGAGGGAAGACGCCGCCATCGGGGGTGTGGAGACAGTCGTAGAAAAAGCCGTCCTCCTCATCCCAAAGCGAACGCCGGTCTTTTCCCATGTGGTTCATCGCGTCCGCAATCCGCAGGAAGTGCTCGAAGAACTTGCTCGCAATGTCTTCGTAACTCGGGTCTTCCCGGGCCAGTTCGGCAGCGATTATGAGCATGTTCGCGGAGTACATTGCCATCCAGCCGGTGGCGTCGGTTTGTTCGATAAAACCGCCCGTCGGGAGTTGCTGGCTACGATCGAACACCCCGATATTGTCCAGGCCGAGAAACCCGCCCTCGAAAATGTTGCTCCCGAAGGTATCCTTTCGGTTCACCCACCAGGTGAAGTTGAGCAGAAGTTTCTGAAACACTCTTTCGAGGAACAGACGGTCAGCGCGCCCATGCATTTTTTTATCGATCTTGTAAACGCGCCATGCCGCCCAGGCATGCACGGGCGGATTCACTTCGTCGAAGCTCCATTCATAAGCGGGGAGCTGGCCGTTCGGATGCATGTACCACTCGCGTGTGAGCAGGATCAGCTGCCTTTTGGCGAAATCCGGATCGATCATCGCATACGGGATACAATGAAAGGCCAGATCCCAGGCAGCAAACCACGGATATTCCCATTTGTCGGGCATCGAAATGATGTCGTCGGTGTAGACGTGCACCCAAGCCTTGTTCCTTCCAGACTTTCTGGTGGGGGGTGGAGGCGGCATGCCCGGATCGCCGTTCAGCCAGTCGTGAACGACATAGTGATAGAATTGCCTGCTCCAGATCATGCTTGCGAAGGCCTGGCGTTGAATCTCCCTGGCATCTCCGGTCAACTTCGGGGAGGCAACGGAATTGTAGAACTCGTCTGCCTCGCGTTTCCTCTTTTCAAAGATCTCGTCAAAAGCCGCGCCGAACATCTCGCCCGCCGGCTGCCTGTCCAGCAGCCGGAGCCTGACAATCCACGCCTCACCGGGGGCGAGAAGTTTCTTGTAATGCAGGGCTGCCTTGGTCCCGGTTGCGGCCGGGTTGATAGTGCCGTTCTTGCGGCCGACAACAAACTCATGAAAAGCATCCTTCACGTATGGTGAGGCATTGGTAACCTCGAACAACTTCCGGTAATTGGTTTCGTTTTCCGTAAACAGAGCCTCGCCGGCAATATCTGCCGTCAGCCACATGTCGCCCAGCGATTCATGCCCGGCCCGGATGACGGGCGTGCGTCCGCCCTGCTGATCCAGGCGCAGCAGCGGTTTCTTATTCTTAGGATCCCAAGACCAGGTATTTCGAAACCAGAGCGTCGGCAGAAGGTGCAGCGTGGCCGGTTCCGAACTGCGATTGACGGTAGTGATGCGCACCAGGATATCGCTGGGGCCAGCCTTGGCGTACTCCACGAAGATGTCGAAGTATCGGTTCTTATCGAAAATGCCGGTGTCGAGCAGCTCGAACTCGGGCTCATTGAGACCTCGGCGCTGATTCTCTTCCACGAGCCACGCGTAAGGGAACGCCTCCTGTGGGTACTTGTAAAGCGCCTTCAGGTAGGAGCTTGTGGGCGTACCGTCCAGGTAGAAATAGTACTCTTTGACGTCCTCGCCGTGGTTCCCTTCGCTATTGCTCAGACCGAACAGGCGTTCTTTGAGAATCGGGTCTTTCCCGTTCCAGAGGGAGATCGCGAAGCACAGTCTCTGGTGATTGTCGGAGATGCCGAGTAGGCCGTCCTCACCCCATCGGTAGGCACGCGAGCGGGCATGTTCGTGCGGCAGATAGTTCCAGGCGGCTCCGTCGGGGCTGTAGTCTTCGCGCACGGTGCCCCACTGGCGTTCGCTCAAATAAGGCCCCCAGCGCCGCCAGTGGGCGGCGTGTTTTGCGGCCTCCGCAAGCCTTTGATGTTCCGCGGTCATGCTACCTCCCGATATCACAAGTGATTATAGCCGCCCGCGTGATTTTGGATTGTGAATTTTAGACCAGAATGCTCCCAGGGAGAGATCCCGCATGGTTCACCCGAGTTTGGAAACAAACAACTGCAACCGGGCGCGCACTACCTCCTCGACCGCCTTGAGTGCCACCGGGAGGAGTCGGTGGGGAGCGATTTCCAGCGGATCCTTGAGGATTTTCATAGCTCCATCATTCCCTTGTGAGAAGCTGAGATCGTCATAAGTTCCTCAGATTTCTTTGGATCTTGGTGAAACCTTTTCTCCCCGGATACCATTAACTGGTCAGGAGCAGGTACATTCCGACGGCTCATAGCCCGTTGCGAAGAGAGGAGAGATGGGGAAATGAGGCAAAACGCCCTTGGCATAGCAGTAGCGGCGCTGTTGACCGGATTGATCTTCGGCGCTGCGGGACTGGCCCAGGACTTTCAGAAGAACTACACGATTGCGCCGGACGGGACCATACGCATCCGAAGCGTCTCAGGGGACGTCAGGGTTCTGGGCTACGATGGGAGAGATGTAATGGTACAGGGCTTCAAGGTAGGGCGCGACCGCGATCGGGTCGAAATCGTGGACAGAAGCAGTGAGAACCGGATCGACCTGGATGTACGCTATCCTGAAAGAGGCAACTGCGACGCCAGCGTGAACTTCCAGGTGAGGGTGCCGCGCGGGGTGAGCTATAATTTCGATAACATCCGATCCATGAGCGGTGGCGTGCAACTCGGCGATGTAACGGGCCACGTGATGGCGGAGAGCATCAGCGGTTCTGTGGGGGTATCGAACGTGAGCGGCGTCGTGAACGCGTGGTCAGTGAGCGGCAACGTGAACGTAAGCAACGTCAGCGGCATAGTGAGCGCGTGGTCGACGAGCGGTAACGTGGATGTCTATCTCAGGAGGGTCGAGGGTTCAGGTGACCTGAAGTTTTCCTCCACCAGCGGCAACGTCAGCGTCAGGGCGCCCGCCAACCTGGACGCTTCTGTCTTGATGTCCACCTTGAGCGGGACCCTCAGGACGGATTTCCCGCTCGAGATTCAGCAGAGGCGCTATTCTCCGGGACAGTCGGCGCGCGGCCGCCTGGGTGCCGGCACCAACAGTGTTCGCATCACAAGCACCTCCGGGCGCGTGAGCCTTACGATAGCCAAATGAAGATTCTCCGGCCGATTCTTGCATCCTATGGCAATAGATCCTATTCTTGACCCCAGCGTGACAGTGTTGGCCCCTGGAGTATTGGGAACGGGGCATCCCTTGTTCCTGGTGATGCCGGGCTTGTGCCCGACGGTGAAGAGTGAGCACGAGGTATCGAGTTTGGCGGATTTGAAAGCGCTGGGAAACCCTGAGCCAGGCGACAGCGAATCTGTCCCGACGGTCGTCGATCGTGCGCGCGCCGGCGACCCTGAAGCCTTCCATGCGATCTTCCAGCGCTATGGCAAGCCGGTGCTGGCATTCATCTTCCACTTGCTTGGCGACAGATCGCGGGCGGAAGAATTGACCCAGGAGACCTTTTTTCGCGCTTATCGTGGGCTGGATCGGATGCAACGAGGGGTCAAGCTCTCGACCTGGCTCTTCGGCATTGCGCGCAATGTGGCGCGGGAGGCAATCAGGGAAAAGCGCCGGAGTTCACGCGAGGTGGATTTGGACGACAACCTGTTTCTGACGCTGCCTGATGAGAGGGCTGGGCCTGATGAAAGGTTCATGTCGGAGGAACTGCAGCGTGCGATCCGGCGTTCATTTTGCGACCTGCCCGGGGATCAGCGCGTGGTGTTTGTTCTGAAGGTGTTGAACAAGATGCGCTATCAGGAGATCGCCCTTATTACCGGCTCGTCCATCGGGAAGCTCAAGACCGACCTGCACCGGGCGCGGAAGCAAATGCGGCAGAAGCTGGAGCCGTATCTGGCGGGGCGAGTGCCGGGAATGTGAGGTGGACCTTGAAATGCGACCAAGTCCGAAAAATGATCGAGGATTATCATTACGAAGAACTCGATGAGCGGCAAGCTGCCGAGGTGGCGGCCCACCTGCGTGAGTGCGGCAGCTGCAGGAGAGAACTGGATGTGCTCGAGGGCGAATCCAGAATCTACGAAGCTTATGCCGCGAAGGCAGAAAGCGCCCTGGAGGTTCCCCCCGACTTGTGGAGACGTGCCGCCGCGGGTCAAGCCCTTCGTCCCGCGGGCGGCAAACAGCATAGCATAAGCCCCGCGAGGCGGCTGAGCGCGCTGCTTCCGGCTCGCGCCTGGGTCCGGCAGGCACTGGCGGCAGTGCTGCTCGTGGCGATCTCCATTACGGGCACTTTGATCCTGGTCGAACATTACCGGGTGAAACACATGACTGGCTCACGGCAAGAGGTCGCGCCAGCCGGCGACACGGGCGATGCCAGCCTGGATGCCGCGCTAGAATCGATTCAGCGCGCCGAGCAGGAGTACCTCAAGGCGATCCGGGAGCTGAGCGTAATTGTCGAAAAGCAGAAATCGACCTTGGATCCCAGAATCTTGGCGGAGCTTCAGACCAACCTCAAGTTGATTGACGACCACATCGCTGCTACGCGCAAGGCCTACTATGCGCACCCGAGGGACGCAGAGCTGGCCCTCTACATGCTTGCCGCCTACAATCGGAAGGTGGAGCTGCTCCAGGACCTGACGTCCTGACCGGGCGGTCACGCGGAAAGTGACGCAGCCAACACGAAACCAGGGAACACATCCTTGGTGTCTCTAGTGGGTTTTGCGACCGTGCGCCTTCGAGCCTGCCATCCGCAAAATCGGCCTTTGCAACCGCCTGCCCGCGTGCTACCTTAACGGGCGTCATGCGCGGAATCCCTCGGACGGCCGAATAAAGTTAGACTTCGGCCGGACCAGGCGGATGGGCCGTTAGCTCAGGAGGTAGAGCATCTGCCTTTTAAGCAGAGGGTCGCTGGTTCGAGTCCAGCACGGCTCACCATCCATCTCATGCTGAACAAACACGCATCAGGACGAATTTGGCGGCAAGCCGCGACAACGCAGCTGTCAGTTTCGTTTAGGTTGCGGAGATGCTCGGCCAGGGTCGGATTGGCAATCACGCGCCCATCCTTTCGAATCCGTCACACCTGAATCAATCCTATGCGGATCCTGGTCCGCGGGCATGTTGCGGCAGGGTCTTCTCGTAACCGAAGTCGATGGCGCGGTTCACCGCGTTTGCAGCTGCCATCGCCAGCTGGTCGCAGCGCTCGTTTTCGCGATCGCCGGCATGGCCCCTGAGCCAGCGAAATTCAACCTTGTGCCTCTCCGTGCATCCTAACAACCGGTCCCAAAGGTCGGGGTTGAGCGCCATTTCGTTCTTGTTTCGCCTCCAGTTGTTGGCGCGCCACCGCATCGCCCATCCCTGTTGCATGGCATTCACCAGATATTGTGAGTCGCTATAAAGGATGACGCGGCATTTCTCTTTGAGCGCTTCGAGCGCGACCACGGCAGCAAGGATCTCCATGCGATTGTTGGTAGTCACACGAAATCCGCCCGAGAGTTCCTTGCGATGGCTCCCATAAAGGAGGACGACGCCGTAACCGCCCGGCCCGGGATTTCCGAGGCATGCGCCATCGGTGTAAATCGTCACTTCCTTCGGGACCATCTCGCCACCCTCCAAGAATATGCACCCATCGAGCCGGGAATGTCGCAGGACTATAGTGATGATTCTTATACCCCAAAAGCATCTGGAAGTGAAATCCGGGATGAATGGGAGCCCTTCATAAGAAACCGGTACTACCGGAAGGTACCGGCTCCCGGGGCGTTCCGTGCTCGTCACTCGATGGCGTGGCAGAAAGATCGGCGCGTCACTTTCGATCGGCGGCTTGACTGTGGCGGAGCAGCGCGCGACAATTTTACGGATCGATAAGCACCCCCCGTATAAGGGCTCCCGAATGCGATCCGTGCGCCGGCTCTGCGGGCTTTGAATTAACGGATAAAAAATGTCGGCAATGCCGGCGGCGCGCGCGATGCCGGCGCTGCCGGATTTTGCCGCGGCCTTCGCCAAAGTGCCGCAAGTGGCAGGCGGTTCCGTTCTCCCCTTTTGGATTGTCTCCGGAACGGAAGATCCGGTGCGATCCGGAAATGTGTCGAAGTGCCTGTGACGCGAACCACCAAAAACCGGCTCTTATGGATTGCAATCCTGGTGTCGGGCATCACTGTGGCAAATTACGCGACCCATCCGCATGAGTCGTACTATCAGTTCTTCTTACAGGCTCTCTACTTTATACCTCTGATGCTATCAGGATTCTGGTTCGGACTGCGCGGCGCGATCGCTACTTCGGGAAGCATCACCGTTGTCTACCTGCCTTTCATCCTGAGTCACTGGAAGGAATTCAGCCCCGACGAATTTGAGAGCCTGATTGAAATCGTGATTTACAATGTCGTCGCAGGGGTGCTTGGGGCAATGCGAGATCGCGAAATGGACAGGCTGCGCCTGCTGCGCAATTCCGAGCGCCTCGCGGCCATGGGAAGAGCCCTTTCCAGCCTCGCCCATGATATGAAGACCCCGCTGGTTGCGATTGGCGGTTTCACGCGCCTGGTCGTGAAAAAGCTGCCCCACGAAAATCCCGACCGTGAGAGACTTGAGATCGTGATTAAGGAAACCCAACGGCTGGAGTTCATGGTAAAGGAAATGCTTGATTTTTCGGTAGACTTCAGACTCGCGCCGGCGGATGAAGACATCCGCGAGATCGTCAAGGAGAGTCTGGCGGTTGTAGACGAGATCGCATCCGAGAAAAAGGTCCAGCTTGTGAGCGCGGCGGATCCGGCCCTGCCCTTGGTAAAATGCGACGCCATGCGCATCAAGCAAATGCTCATCAACCTTCTGACCAACGCGATTGATTGCTCCCCGCCAGGTGCGCCGGTGACCGTGAACGCCTATCGCGATGAAGCCGGCCTGATCGTCGATATCGTGGATCGCGGCGCCGGGATTCCCCACGAGCATCGGCATCTTATCTTTGACCCCTTTTTTACCACCAAGGCACACGGAACGGGTCTAGGGCTGCCCATCGTAAAGAAAATCGTTGACGCTCATCGGGGAGAACTTCTGATCCTGGACAATGCCGACCACGGCCTGACGTTCAGGGTCAAGCTGCCGCTCTCTGCCGCGCGCGAAGCAGAATAGCGAGGAGAGCGTCGGCATCTCTGTACAACATGCGCGCAAAACTCGTCTCGGCTTGAAATACCGGGACAAAAATGCCAGAATGTGCGCCGCATTTGCGCTGATCGCTTGGGAGTCGGCAAATGTGGTCATTTGAGATCTGGCGATTCCCGGCATCGGATGCTTGACACCGCGTCCCCATCGTCTAGTCGGCCTAGGACACCGCGCTTTCAATGCGGCAACACGGGTTCGAATCCCGTTGGGGACGCCACTTCTTTTCAAGCATTTACAGTCTCCCCCTCAAGAAGGGCAATGGGAGCGGGGACGCCCTGGGGACGTGGAACACCCGAAACTCCGGGAAAGACCGCATCAAGCGCCCGCACCGCGTCACTCAGGTACTGTGCGCCCAAGTGAGCATAGCGGGCACTCATCCGCAGATCCTTGTGACCCAAAATCTTCGCTATCGTGTAAATATCCTTCCCCGACATTGCGAGCCACGATGCTGTCGTGTGTCGGCAATCGTGAAGGGAGAAGTCTTCAATGCCAGCTCATTTGCATGCTCCCTCAAAGGCCACGGTAACGTGAGCGGGCTTGACGGTAAAGAGCCTTTGTGTAGGACTCTCCGAAGGAAGCGCGGTAAGGATGCGTTGCGCCCACGCGTTCAGGGGAACAATGCGGCCTTCGCCGTTCTTCGTTTGCCGGAGCATGAGGCAACCGTGTGTCAGGTCAACGTCAAGGTGTCGCAGAGAGAGAATCTCCCCTCTCCGCATTCCCGTTGCTACTGCTAACTCTACGATTGGCTTCAGCCAGTCCGGGCAGTGAGAGAGGAGAATCTGAAGCTCCGTAGGCTGCAAATACCGCACCCTGCCGGGAGGAACTCGGGGGAGTTCTACCGTTTGCGCTGGATTCACGGCGATGATCCCCCGTGCTACTGCTTTAGAGAGGCAGTATTTGAGCGTTACAACCTCGCGTCGCACTGTGGCTGGCGAAACCTTCGCGCTGCGCCTCGTGATATACCGCTCAACGTCCACAGTGCGAATCTCCCTGGCCTTGCCGGGGAAGAAGGGCTTCAAATGATTCCTAAAGATTGAGTTTAAGGGACGCTTTCATGTTCTGATTCCCTTCTTCTCTCGCCGCTAACATCTCCCGCGATCAAACATGTGGCGGCGATTGAAGGCCAGACAATGGCATTCCCGCAGCTTGAAATCAATAGCGTCCCTAGCACCGGGCAACAGCGAGCAAAGATTCGCGGCTCCAAAAATTTTGTTGCGCGGATACAGGGCGAGGTATGCGCGTTCAGGTGCCAGGGAGTGCTTCTAGGGGGGCGGCTTGTATCAGGTGGGCAACGAGGCAGGGGTTGCTGGCAAAAGGGAATCACTGCCTCGGTAGACGCCGCGCCGGCATGGTCTGGCCCGACCCCGGAAGCCCGATGAGGACAATGTTGTAGTCGGTTTAAAACCCTCAACACCACGATTTTAAAACGTTAGTTCGAGCGCCAACGGAAGAGCAGTACGTGACTGGGCTGGGCACTGAGTGTGATCACAAATGTCGATTTCGTGCGTGGGCTGAGGGCGTAAGCCATGCCGCTTAAAAGCTCGAAGCGTACCGGTCCCTGGACCGCACTCTCACCAGGTAGAGGGAGTCGTGCGGGCTGTATCGTGGAGACGGGATATCCCCAATGGGACATTCCTGTATTATCTGATCTTCCCCGCGTACCAGAAGCCAGGAAGCTTTGACTTGTGATCTGTGGACCGCAGCCATCGCCTGAGCAACCTGCTCTGTGCTATTCATCCACCCGCTCAATTCCACAGTTCCGTCCTCGTAAATAATTCTGATCTGATATTCATTTTCGTTGTGCGCCATGTGTTTTCTCCTTACCCCTGGGATGGGCTCGGATCTCCTAGCGGAGGCTCCACAACTTTTCCAAGCCGCGATTACCGGCTTGGCACAGGGATCTAGCACACCACGATAGGTGAAGTGCGATGCTCTTGATGGTTGTCGATGCAAAAAATCGCTTTTGGAATTCCATCGCACACCTCCCCTAGGTGTGCTTTGCCACGTATTCCACTGGAAGAAGGGTGCTGCGGGCGGTTATTGCGCGAGTTGAGCTGTGATTTTCAGAGATAACGTTCGACCCTTACAGCAGGCTACACCCGTCGGACTCTCCGCGCAATAGAAAATTGTTCAGCGGGAAACCCCATTCCGCGCAACCTGAACTCCTGCCTTTGCGGACCCGCAGGAACGGCAGCATTGCCGCACAGTAAGCCCGCCCCCCCCAATTTTTTGCTGCGCGGATACAGAGCGAGGTATGCTCGCGCAGGCGGAAGGGACCCATGTCCGGGGGGTGGGGGGTACTCGGGATTCAGATGAAAACTAAGTCAAAGGGTTGCAGGAGAGCAGGGAAGCTTGGGAACGAAGGAGGTAGCTCCAGGGTAGCTCCAGTATGGCAACGACGCCGAAGGCGGAGTAGCTGCGCACGAGGGATTGCAGCATTACGGCCTGCCACACCGCTTTGAGCGGAGCTGTCGGGGGGGGGTGAAGGCAAAAAGGAGAAAGTTGAAAACAGGTTTCTGAACGAAGGAATGCCTCCAGTTAAAGGAGGATCTCAGTCACCCCCACAGGTCCAAGAACGACACCGGTAAAGAAAGTCACCTTGTCCGCAACGGTGGGGAAGCGCTCGCGCCTCGTGAGATAGTAGAAGGTGCCTATGCCAGTACTGACGAGCAGGACCGAAATCCGGATGGCTTTGGCATAATGTTCGGGACTCAGCGCTAAGTAGATGAAGAAAGCGGGAATGGAGCAAAGGCACATAAGAGCAGCCAACGTCATTGCTAGGGCTTGAAGAAATCCGCTGGATGACTTGAAGGCACGCCTTGGTGATGGCGCTTCAAAGTGGGCCAAGGTGGGGAGTATTTCTTTCTGCTTGCCTGACCTCTCAAAGAGCTTGGACGGTGATTGGTCGGTCTTGGCTCTATCTCCGTTCTGCTGGCGGCCCGCAGGCTCTGAGGTTACTTTCTGTTTATCCTCCACCCTCGCTCCGATCCCGGATAGCGCTGCTGAGAGTTGACGGGCTTCCTCCTCCCAATCCTGAGTGGAGCGGAACTTCTTGGAGAGGATCTCGTCGCTAAGAGTTTCTGAGTCCTCCCAGCGGACACGATTCAAACACTGTAACTCGAAGCACTTCTCTAATTCCTGAACCCGTGCCTGTTCGAGTTTTACCCTTTTCGATCGTCGATACGCTGCAGTTGCACTTAGGCCGAGAAAACCATACAGCAATGCCAAGATTACCCAAAGCGGCCAGCCTCCGGTCGGCAAATAGGCCAACGTCAGCCGCATTCCAAGTAGCACTGCTGTTGCTACTACAGCTGAGACAGCAAATCCGAGAGAAATGGGGAGAAGATTTCTTAGAGCGGGAGTTCGCATGATGCGCTCCCTTCATTATGGAAGGCATTTTGTATCCTGGGGATGCCAACTGGCAAGACAAAAACAGACTCCGTGCTCCTAGCTATCAGGTCCTGCAAAGGCCGCGCCATTCCCATCGCTCCTCTCAGCGTAGCAAGTGGTATTCTCCGATCTCAACAATCTTGGCTCGCCCTATTTCAAAAATTTTGGTGCGCACATTTCTGGCGAGGTATCCCTGGCGATAGCCCTACCCCGTTTCCGGGGGGTGGGGGGTTCACCGCTTCACAGGGAGCGGTATCATGTCTATTTGGCCTAGACGAATGTGACAAGTGATACTAGACACCCAGTACAGTGCAACCACGACGCGGATGCGTCGCTGGGCCGGGATTGGGCGCACGCCGGGGAACCAACGCTCCAGCATGGAGCGCGGAGCGCGTGGCGCAGTGCAGGCAGAACAGCGAGAGTGCAGAGAGTGCCACAGCGCGACGTGCCGTCGCGTGGGAGGCTTCCGCAGAGAATGCAGCCCGTCGTGTGGCCCGCGCTCCCTACGGGGCGCAGGAGCCCACGTTCATGCGTCCCCCCTGCCTAGATTGCCTGGGACGCATCCGGGGCCATGAAAGTACCATTTCACGCCCATAAGTCCCAGATCCTCCCCGCAGCCGAAATTGCCCAAAATCGGCCCAATGAAATCAACGGCTTGCGGCTTGAGATCGGCTCAAAGCATACTTAAATGCTCCCCCGGGTAGGGTAGGCTGGGGGGGCATGGGGGGTTGCAGCGGAACCGGGGTCACGCCGTAGTTCTCACTGGAACCCCTCAGACCCAATGGAGCGGCGTAACCCCAGCAACGAAGGTTGAAATACGATTTTGCATGATGGAATTTCTGGTGATGCTGTGGTGACGCGGAAGCTTAGAAAGCAGTGTGAAGCAGCGTGAAGCAGTGTTACATCCCAGTGTCGGCGTAGCCGCATAAACACTGGGGATTTCTCACTCCACACGAAGCTATGCAAATTCGTACAAAGTGCCCAAGACGGACTTTCAATGCGGCAACACGGGTTCGAATCCCGTTGGGGACGCCATGCGCCCGCTGTTTGCCATTGCACCCATGATATCGAAAAATGAAGGGAAAGAGAGCCGATGGACCACACCTAGCGGTTAAGGGAGACCGTTACAAGCACCACAAATGGCTTTGGAATGCCGTCCACGAGCAGAGGCTTGAATTTCCACTGCACCACGGCGTTCAGAGCGGGTTTGCGCATCCAGGGATGGCCCACCAGGGCTTTCGCTTCGTAAACTATCCCTCTTTCATTCACAATCAGCTGGCATCTCACAACGCCCCTGAGTCCCACCCTTAGCACCTCGGGGGGATATTCAGGTTCTACTCGAGACAGCACTTCTGTGGGCCGGGAGGAATCTGCTTTGAGGGGCGCAGTCTGCGGTGCATCGGCGGCTTTGTTGCGAACTATCTGAGCCAACCCCCAGGTTCCCGTGAGATAAAGGGAAATTGCCAGGAACAGACAACGGATTCTGTTCCGCATCAGCATGAGGCCCTCTGCTCCATTACTCAAGGTTGGACACCATTTGGTCACTCGCAGTTCCGCCAATCGCGTCCGGTTTCGGTAATCCGGTTGCGCAAATCGTCCACTATGGGACGCCACACATTCTCAGGCTCTTGCGGTTTCGCCCTCGGGAGGCGCAGCGGCACACCAGGTCGGATCTAGCGGACCACCCAATATGCTGTTGTCAGTCCGCGCGCAATAAGCAGCTCCCCAGCGGCGATTGCGTCTTCGCGGGAACTGAGGCCCACGAGCCTGACTCGGTACCAGGTCCCTTTCCCTGCGATTTGGACAGTAGAAATGCGGCAGGAAAAGCCTGACTGGCGGAGTTTTCTGGCGCGTTCTTCAACATTATTAAGCGCTTGAGCGGCATAAATTTGCAGCTGGAATTGACCTGAGGTTTTCCCCTGAGATTGCCTGGCAGTTGTGTCGGAGGTTCCCCCGCCTCCGCGGGTATCCAATTGCTTGGGGGACATCGAGCGGCCGCTTCGGACTGCCCGGGCTCCCGAAGCGGGGGTTTTCTTTGCAGGAGGCGTATCGGTCGGCGGCCGCAGGGGAGAAACCGCTGCTGGTGATGGTCTCGCAGATGCGGAGGTGAGTTGCGGGGAATCAGGCAGTTGCTGTCCGGCGCGCGGATCTTTGACCGGAGTCTCCTTTGCGGCGGCCTTCTCGCTGGCGAAGGCCACTGCGGGTTCGGCCGCTTGGGGAGGCAGAATCTTCTGCACGACCGGCTTGGGAGGTATCACGAGCAGAAAAGCCACATCTCCCATCGTTTTTCCTGGCTTAACCACTACCTGGATTGAAGCGGGTTTCGGCGCATAGCCCTCCGGCAGGGTATTGCGATCTATTTCCAGCTCGTAGGTGCCTGGTGGCAAATCGCCGATCAAAAAAATGCCGTTGAGTTCGGAAAGGGCGTCGTGCCGGGATCCGGCTGTAATACGCGCATCAGGAAGCGGGCGCTCCACGGGGATCTCCGGGTTTTTGCTGTAATCAAGATAAGTCACTTTTCCGGTGATGCGCCCGGTCTGCACCACACGGAAATTGAGAATATTGTCCCGGTAGGGGAGCACGGCGATGGTTTTTTCCTGGGCGTCAGCGAAGATCATATCGGCGGGCAAGCCTTCGAGGCCGGCCTGCACGGTGTGTGCCCCCGGCTCAACCTGCCCGAACCGGAACAGGCCTCGCGCATCAGTGACTGCAACCTGCGTCCCATCCATCCTTACCTGGACATCGGCCACCGGACGTTCCACCGCTTCATCAAAGGCCCCGTTGAGGTCCTCATCGAGAAAGACGCGGCCCGTGACAGGTGCCCGGTGCACAACGCTGCCTGAGACAAAATTGCTTCCCGTCCCTGCAGATTCGCGAACAAGCCTGCCTCCAACCTCCACTCTCAAGGACCGATAATCACGGTCGGAATAATACGTGAACTCCAGGCTATGTCCATGGGGTAGAGGCAGCCTGATTCCTATCAGGGGAGAGTAGCCGGTGGATGCGTTCATCGACGTGATCCGGTCGACGCCGACTCGGATAAATCCGCTGTTCCTGGGAAGGTCCAGATACCAGTCCAGTCCCAGGCGGTGATCACTGTGCGACTGTAGCTGGTCATTCAGAGTGATGCGACCGCGGCTCTTCAGATCTATCACGAAGATACCGTTGAAGTGTTGCGACCGTTGGCCGGCAAATTCCATTTCTGTGTAGTACGCGTATGCTGAATACCGGCTGAACTTCGGCATTGCCAGCGAGAATTGAGTAAGCGAGGTCTTGCCCGGGGACGAAAAGGAATCTGTCTGCTCGGACCTGAAAAATCCGATCTGCACGGGGTATCGGCCCGGCAGACTTGCGAGTGCGCCAAAGTTGCGGCTGCTGACCCCGGGGCGATTCCCCAGAAGGTACTCGCGTCTGTTGATTCCGGCTGTCAGACTCGTATATCGATTGGGCCGGAACACAACCGACAGGGCGCCGTCTGACTGCCCGCTATACCGAGGGTCCGAGCGCGGCGTAAGAAAGTTCCTGCCGTAGTAGTCGAATTGTCCGCCGAGCGACACTCGCTTGATCGGGGTGAATGTATCCTTGAGCGTGAAACCGACGGCCGGCCCATCCACCCTGATAGGTGTGTAGAACTCGCCGGTCGGGCTTGTGAGGCTTGTTTCGTTTGGATCTGTTCCTCCGAGGGTGGTGCCCGTCCGGGATTCAGGCATGCCGCTCAAAGGCACCTGATCTCTGCTCATCAGAACGCTGCTCGCGCTCAGCCCCGAGAAAAGGCCAATGACGACCTGTGATTTGAACTGATTCCTGGTGCTGAGTCGACCATACGCCAGGCCGACGGCCGTTCCCCGCCGGCTGTCGCCGGAGAAATAGTGCCCGCCCAAGGAAAGTTCTCCAGTCCTCGATCTCTTTCTCACTGCAAAACCGGCGATGCCGGTATCATAGCGAGAAAAGCTGCCGCCGAGCGATCCGAAGGTCGCACTCATCGATTGGCCGCCGTACACATTGAACTGATATCCCCGAACCGGCTCTTCAAAGCCGATACCGCGCACGGTGTTTGTCAGCGCCTCAATACCGGAGTAAATTCCTTGATCACCGAGAACAAGCTTGCGTTCCCTGGGAAGCTCCATACGAAGAGCCCCCTGGCTGAAATTCAAGCGGGGCTGGCCCGGATAACGACTGAACAGCATATTTC
Organism: Terriglobia bacterium; assembly: GCA_020072565.1. NCBI lineage: Bacteria > Pseudomonadati > Acidobacteriota > Terriglobia > Terriglobia bacterium. The sequence goes on along the minus strand of JAIQGI010000030.1, from coordinate 53,893 downwards.
CCCTCAGCCGGGTAATTCCTGCCAGGCCCTCGCCGAAGAGGTTGATGGATTGGCTGTAGTCTCGGGTATTGGTTGTATAGGCATAATTGTAGTTCAGAGACGTCAAGCTGAAGGCCGGAGCCGTCGCTGACCGGGCCTCCATGCCCTCCCGGCTGGGTTCGATGCGGAGAACGCCATGCCCAGGGTCCTCCTCAACGTCGACGCCCAGCAGCGCCACCACCCCGCCGAGGGGAAACAGAATATCCTCCCTGGGACCGGCAAATTGAATTTGTTTGTAGTTTCTCACCTGACCGACGAGCACGTAGCCGTGCCGGATCTGGCCGGTGCGGGCGTCATAAGTGATCTCGGTGCCGTTCTGATGTTGCGCCCGCAGCTCCTGGCCGTCTGCCGAAATGGCAATTTCCACACCAAGAGCCTCAGCAATCGGGATAAGCGGCAGGAACCACTCTTGACCTACTTTGGTTACCGGACGCGCAGTGATCAGTGGACTGCCGTTCACGCTCAGTGTGGGTTGGAGGAGCTGGGCCGGTCCCGGGATTGCGAGCGACAGAAGCAAGGCAACGGGCCACAGTGTTCGGGCTGAAACACCGGCAAAGATATCGGCGACCCTCTTCATCATGGCTCGTCTCCCTGCCTGCACAGGGACCGGGGGCTGACGCTACCAAAGAGGTCTGGGAACTACCGCTTCACGGCGCTTGCCAGCACCGGCTTGTCCGGGCTTGCGGGAAGTTGGACGGTGCGTTTGATCGCTTGAACCGAGTTGCCATCATTGAAATCCACCTGGGCTTCAAGCTCATATTGGCCGGGCAGCAGGTTTTCGGTAACCGGAAACCTCACCGTCAGGGACGCGAAGGGCAGTAGAACAGTAGTTTCCTTGTTCTTCGCCGACATGATCTCCTTCTGGTTGCCGTCACGCAGGGCCCAGGCGGCTCGGGGCCGGATGTGGCGCGAACCCAGGTTCTTCATTTCAAAGAGGAGTGCCGCACCAGTGTGGTCCGACACGATTCGGACGTCCCGCAGTTCGCCTTTGCCCGCGACTGGAGGGACAATAACATACAGGGTGAACACATACCGGAATCGGAAATAGAGCTTATGCTCCCCGGGATTCACCGGTGCCGCAGGCGGACGTTCCTGGACAAAGATTCCACTGCGATAGACACCCGGGGTGGCGCTGTCCGGAACCCTCACGGTGACCCGCACCAGATGCGCTTCGCCGGAGTTGATGCTGATGGCGGCGGGGCTGAAGATTATCCAGGGAGAAGCTGAGCTTGGTTGCGACCCGGGATCCGAATAGCTGACATTTGCCTGCTCATCGATATTCCAGTCGGTCAAGGTGAGCATCAAACGGCCTTGCACCGGCGTGTCGGAAGGTGGCGCTTCGACCCGGAAGGCCACCGTCTTCTCGCCGCCTGGATTGATTTCGACCTCGAGTCGTGCTGGATTCAGGCCCAATCCTGCGGTCTTGGCACGTCCGTTGCAGGGAAGACTCGCGCCCACGACGAGGAACGCCAGCATCGTTACTGCGCAGCTCCGTGTTTGACCGGCCATTGGCACTCCCCCTTCATTGTGAAGCGATGGTCAATGTTATGGTGGTGGAAAAACTCGTGTTCGGCGTGAAGTACTGCGGCAACGTGGCCACCACCAGCGTGGCCAAAATGAAGTTGTTGTCGGTGGAGATGTTGCCCTGGGTACTGATGCGCGGTCCCCCGAGTATCTGGACGCTCGATGAGATGTCATTCAAGGTTCCGTGCGTGCCGGACACAAACGGTGTCAGACCATTGGTAACCGCAACCGTCCGTGGGTCATAGTTGAAAAGGGCCACGGGAGTATGACCAATTTGATTGGCAACATTCACGCCGGTCGCGTCGATCGCGCTGATGCCGAAACCGAAGTCGGACAGAGCGATGGTGGCACCCCCATCAACTGCCCCGGCTCCCGTGAAGCTGAGCACCGTCGTCTGTGCGGTCAAATAGTAGGCCTTGTTGCTTCTGAGGCGAATTTGAGCGGTTCCGCTGGTGAGCACGCCTCCCGTGGCGGGATTCAGATTGCCCAGAATGATGGTTGCACTCAGCGCGGCATTCGAGGTGTTGGTGATGGAGAAGGCATCGGGGTCCGTCCCGCTAACAGTGATGGTTCCCGTCGTCTGGGCAAATCCGATTTGCGCAAACATCAATAACGTCAATACAATCGTCCCAAAGAGAATCAAATAGCTCTTGTGCATGATGGTTTGCTCCGTTAGGTTTGATTTTTGTCATAGTTTCCGGGTTTCCTCGTGAAGTCGAGAGCGTGATGACTGCGGTAAAAGTGCCCGGCGTGAAGTATTGCGGCACGAGCGCAAAGGTCATAGTTACGGAAATATAGTTGGTTGAACTTGAAGTATCTTCGGTATTCGCCACCTGGGGTCCGGCCAGAATCGTCACTATCGGATTGTCAACAAAGTCGGCAAGAGTTGCCTGTCCGGACGCTTTCCCTGTGTATGGTGTCAGTCCATTGGTTGCCGGCACGTTCGCCGGGTCGTAGTCGAATCCGAATGCTATCGTGTCCGCGCGTGGTTTCAAGACTTCCGAGCCCGAAGTGTCGATCGCGGTGATGCCTACACCGATATCGGATGCCTGGATCGTCCGTCCGTTGTCGGCGGGTGCACTTGCCGCGGTTGAGTAGACTGCCGAGGCCGCCAACTGGTATCCCGCAGCACTCATGCAGCGCACGCGAAAGTTCACCGTTCTGCTGGTCGGAGAATTCGAAGTGCCGGGCACCACGGTGAAGCTGACGACAAGATTCAACGTCCCGTTTGAAGTGTCTGTGATGTTCTGAGCACCGAGTAAAGCTGGAGCGCAGAGATGAATGAACAAGAGTGTCAGCCATTGCCTGCTCATACATTTGCCCCGTGACCCGAACATGCTGCGTTCGCTGTCCTACTACGCGGATCGGCAGAAATCGTTCAGAGGTTTAACAAAATTTGGGATTTGTTCCAATCTTCGAAGTGTGGCGGCGGTTGCCGGACTGGTGGGCGGTGAAGGATTTGAACCCCCGGCCTCCGGCGGGTAATGCCGGCGCTCTGCGCTGAGCTAACCGCCCTCGAGTCCACTGGCTCTCTTCGACCCGATCGTGATATGCCCTTAAGACAAAATGGCGATTGACCCGCACTGGCTCTACCTCACGGCATTAGAAGTCAGGGCACCCTGGAATTGCCTTCTCATGGATGTGCTTGAAGAGCCGATATGAGGGAAGGGCAGTCGAGAACGCGCCGGCCGCAGGGCACGTGAGGGGTTGCTCTATTGCCGGGTCTGCTTTCCCTCTGCCCTCTCCCCGCTTCAACCCGCCACCATTTGGTGCATCTGGGGTTCGGAATTGCACGCCGTCAAATGCTCATCCGGCTCTAAGATATACGCAGCGTTCGAGGGGGGCGCAGGACAGAGACTGTTACTGCAGGAGACGCTTTGACACCTGAGGCAGCGTCAATATCTTTCCCGCAGGATCATCCTTCTTCATGCTGACCAGATTGTGCTGGTAGGCGAATATGAGAAGCTCGAGGCGGTCCGACACATCCAGTTTTTTCAGTATGGATGTCAAATGGTGCCGGACCGTCGCTTCGCTGATGCACAGGCGGTCTGCAATCTGTTTGTTCTTCAATCCCTCTCCAACGAGAGAGATGATCTCACGCTCACGGGCAGTTATTCGGGAAGTCACATCGGCCACGTCAGACAGACTCGGGACTTCAAGGTCACGCCTTAACCGGGATACCAGTGTTGCCGTCATGCGCCGATCGAGCCACAGTTCGCCGGCATTGACACGATCGATGGCTTTAATGAGCATATCCGCGGAAGCCTCTTTATGAACGATGCCCATGGCCCCGCGACGGATTGCGACCTGATGTTCTGCCGGATCTCGTACTCCGGTCAGCACGATGATCTTGGATTCTTCGGCCGCGGCCAGCAACTCCGGGATCAGATCGATGCCGTTTTCCTCTCCGAGGCATAGATCAAGAAGTATGATCTCGGGTTGCTCCCGGGATGCGATCGAGACCGCCTCCTCTTTGTTGCCGGCTTCACCGACGACCACCATTCCCGGTTGTTTGTCGATCAGCAATCGCAGTGCGGCGCGGATCACCGCATGGTCATCCACAAGCAGGATGCCAATGGTCTGGCGCGATGCTTCCGTCATGGGCGCCACCAGTTTTCCTATGCTGCAGGCAGATTATGGTTATCAGATTTCATTGGCCTGGCTACGATGTTTCTAATCGACACGGATTTTGGCAAGGATCAGAAGTATTTATGAGGGGGGAGCCCGAAAAGTCTAGGATTGTTCTGACTCGGCAAGCGTCGAAAGGAAGCTGCAAAAACGAACGAATTCAACGTTTAGACTGGGTACGCACTCCTGAACCTGTGGCAGCCGGCCCTGGCGCCCGAATCGCTCAATTCGTGCAGCTGCCGCTCGCAGGGGCTCGGCTCCGATGGTAGCGGCAGAACCCTTGAGTCGATGAGCGATGCTTGCGACCCGCGCAGAGTCATGCGCGACGCAGGCCGCCATGAGATTCTCAATGTCCTTCTGCGTCTCTCCGGCAAAGACGTTGCGGAGCTGCAGGATGAGGTCGGGCTGGTCAAGCAACTCTCTGAGCAACGCGTTGCACTCTAAGGATTTCCCGCGATCGCCAGACGCAGGGCGAGGCACGTGGGGCATGCTGCCTCCTTTCCGGCTTCAGCCCGAGCCAGTATGGACGGTGAGGGGGTCTGTACTTATATCGTTCTGAATTTGAGAACCCATTACCGATTTGACCGTTCCGGAGAGCAGCTCGTTGAATGGGATTGGTAGCATCCAGAGCGGTCATCTGCACCTATGAAAAACTCCTCGCGCCTTTACTGTTTCGAAAATGGACTTTGTTGAGCGCGGTCGGGCCGCCCGCGCCCGCGACGTGGGTGGCGGATGCCGGACGCGACTCTCCACATGTCTCCCGACATCGCCTCGATTTTCATGCGTCGTAGGGTGCGCCACCAGCGCCTGCGGGACTGTTCAGTAATACTTTGGAAGCGGTTGCGCCGACGTCAGCCGAGGTATTCGGGTGCTCAGAGCAGGTTACTGGCCAACTCGGCCAACTCTGATCGCTCGCCCTTCTCCAGGTTGACGTGCGCGTACAAGGGCTGGCCTTTGAAATGATCAATGAGGTAGGAGACCCCGTTGGATTGAGAGTCGAGATAAGGGTGATCGATCTGGTAGATATCTCCTGTGATGACGATCTTCACCCCCTCGCCCGCGCGCGTGATGATGGTCTTGATCTCGTGGGGGGTCAGATTCTGAGCCTCGTCGACAATAAAGATCACTTTCTGCAGACTCCGGCCGCGGATGTAGCTCAAAGGCTCGATGACCAGCTTTTTTTCTTCGATCATCTGGTCGATCTGCTTGTACTGCTTGTCGCCCTCAGGGTACTGGCTCTGGATGATCTTGAGATTGTCCCAGAGGGGCTGCATATAGGGAGCGAGCTTGGCTTCGATATCGCCCGGGAGAAATCCCATGTCCTTGTTGCTCAGTGGGACGACGGGGCGGGCGAGGAAGATCTGGCGATAGTTTTTCCTGACCTGCATGGCGCTTGCAAGCGCCAGAAGCGTCTTGCCTGTGCCGGCTTTCCCCGTCATGGTCACCAGCGGAATGTTCGTCCGGGTCAGCGCGTCGACGGCGAAGGTCTGCTCGGCGTTCCTCGGCTTGATGCCGTAAACCATACCTTTCTCCACCTTGCGCAGCCGCCCGGTCTCCGCATCGAAGCAGGCAAGCACGGACCGGCTTTGATTGCGTAAAATGAGATATTGGTTCGGCACAAGATCCAATGGCCGAACGTTCAGGAGCTTCGCGGCGGGCAGCTCAAACGGAGGTTGATGAAGCGCAGTCAGAAGCTCGCTGTCTATATCCTCGAGGATTTCCTTCCCGCTGTATAGCGCATCGATGCTGTGCACGCGGTCGGTAGCGTAATCCTCCGCCGGTATGCACAGGGCCTTCGCCTTCATGCGCAAATTGACATCTTTGGTCACCAGGATCACCGATCTCCGGCTCCTGGCCTTTTTGTGCAGATCGAGTGCGACGCTCAGGATTCTGTGATCCGCATTGTCTTCGCGGAAGACCTCCTGGATCTCCGGACTCAAGCCCTTCGTGATTGCGATCCGGACTTTCCCTTTGCCCTCGCCAAGAGGGATGCCGCCATCGAAGAGGGCATTGCCGGTTATGGAATCGAGGGTGCGCGCGAATTCGCGGGCGTTGAAGTTGATGACCTGGCTCCCACGCTTGAAGTGATCGATCTCCTCAATCACGGCGAGGGGAATGACGATGTCGTTTTCCTGGAATTGGTGGATGCAGGTGGCGTCGTGAAGGATTACATTGGTGTCCAGCACGAACATCTTGGGGCGGCGCGTCATGTTCCTCCGTTTGGGCATCACTATTATGCCCTGTTTGCGGCTCCAGTCCAACTGCAGTTCGGCAATTTTCCAGGTCGCCTCCCGGAGCCACGAAAGAAGAGATGTGGTTTGCGCGCCTTTCGTGATCTCAGAGTTGGCGTCGGCCGTCGGGCCGCGCGGTGAAACCTTCGGCTGTCAGATGGATCTAATAGGCGAGAACATTCGGGAGAATCGCTATGCGGAAAACCACGGGAAGGCGGATCGCCGCTGTGCCGGTGCTGCTGATACTGTTATTATTGCTTGCCGGCTGCGTGCAGAAAACGATCAACCAGATCATGGCGGAGCCCTATCGGTACGCGAATCGCGAAGTCGGGATTGTCGGTAAAGTGGTGCGCAGCTACTCAGCTCTGGGGCGCGGCGCCTACGAAGTGGACGACGGTACCGGCAAGCTGTGGGTGGTTTCGGACAAGGGGGTGCCACGCACAGGCGCTCGGGTCGCGGTGAGGGGCAAGATCAAGGATGGTTTTGACCTGGGCTCCATTGTGAAGCTGCCCAACGCCATCAGCTCCGGGCTGGTTCTGATCGAATCTTCCCACCGCGCGCATTAGCTGACCGACGGCGGCGGCAGGGATCAGACCTTGGCGAGGATCTTCTTATAATAACTCTCGTATTGGCACACGATTTCGTCGGCACAGAACCGGGCTCTGGCCGATTCGCGGCCGCGCTTGCCCATTTCCCGGCGCTCTTTCTCGTCTGAGAGAATTTGCAGCGCTCTCTCAGCCATTCCATCGATGTTGTGCGGCTCGACCAGAAATCCTTCTCTGCCGTCGGTGATCACCTCGGGAAGTCCACCAACCCTCGAAACCACCACCGGAACTTCGCAGGCCATCGCTTCCAGCGCGACCAGGCCGAAAGACTCGGTCTCGCTGGGCAGCAGGAGCAGGTGGGCGGCTCCGATCAATTCGTCGATGTTGTCGCGTTTGCCCAGAAAACGAACCTTCTCTGCAATGCCGTAATGATGCGCCAGCCATTCGGCGCTGCTGCGCTCCGGGCCGTCTCCGACCATGAGCAGCACCGCAGGCAGCTTCCTTTGCACACGCAGGAAGATCTCGATCACGTCGCCGGTCCGCTTCACCGCCCGGAAATTCGAGAGATGAATGAGTATCTTTTCGCCGCCCGGCGCGAAGCGCTCCTGCAGTCCGGGTCTTGCCCCCGGCTTGTAGACGTCGCAGTTGACGAAGTTGTAGATCACTTCGATCTCGTTCTGCACCCCAAAGGTCTCGCAAGTCGCCTGCTTGAGGTACTGAGAGACGGCAGTGACTCCATCGGAGCGTTCGATTGAGAACTTGGTGATGGGAAGGTAGGAGCGGTCTGCGCCTACGAGAGTGATATCCGTGCCGTGCAGCGTCGTCACCACGGGAAGCTTGCGCGGGTGCAACATCGACTTGGCCAGGAAAGCGCTCACCGAGTGGGGAATGGCGTAGTGACAGTGCAGCAGGTCCAGCCCTTGCAGTTCCGCCACCTCCGCCATCTTGGTGGCCAGGGCGAGCGTATAGGGGGGGTGGTCGAACAGAGGATAGTTGGTGACTTCGACCTCGTGAAAAAATATGTTGGGCGTTGCCCGGTTCAGCCGCAGCGGCAGGGCATAGCTGATGAAATGAATCTCGTGCCCTTTCTCTGCCAGTTCCTTGCCAAGCTCTGTCGCGACGATCCCGCTGCCGCCGTAGGTCGGGTAACAGGTGATTCCGATCTTCATGCTTCCTCATGCGATTTTTTTGATGATCCGTACGGGCAGGGTGACCACCGCCCAGAACAGCCCGAGCACTCCGGCGACCGCGATGCCGAGAATCCGGAAGGGAAGGAGGATCAACCAGACCAACGGATAGAGAACAAGCGCCAGCAGCGCTATGGGCCAGCAGAGCACCAGCAAAATACACCAGAGCAGGAATTTGGCCATCACCCGCAACCTTCCCCCCGGGGCAGGCGGCGGCTAACGTCGATCCGGATCCGCTTCCGGCTCTTGGTCGTCTCCTCCTCTTGACAGCCTGGATGGAACTTCATGCTTTGTCTCCAAGTCGGCGTCTTCGTTTTGGATCACACCAAATAATTACCACCACAGTACGGCTGGGGACAGTGGCAAGTGACGGGCGATGTGCGCCGAGTGCCGGGCGGTGAGTGATATGCTCAGTGTTCATCACTCATGGCGTGCCACTGTTTGTCTGGGTCACCGATTTGAGGTCTTCGAGAATTGTCTGCGCTATGGCATCGCGGCCAGACACGCCGCCGGCGAAGAGTTCGCCCTTTTCCCTGGTCGCGAAGATCGCGCCCTTCGATGTGCCGGAGATCGAGTGGAGCAAGGATTGGGGGCCGACGGTTTTAGGTCCGACGCTGAGGCGCATCCGCCCATCCTGCAGGCGTGCGCGGCCTATGAGCCGCACGACACGACCGGAGCTGCCCGCCTCCATGATCATCTGCTCCGTCTCCGGCCCGATCCCGATGCGCACCACATCCGCCAGGGATGCCCGGGCCTGCATCCACTCGTTGGCGAGAATCAGGATCTTGCACGCGGTATCCCACCCTTCGATATCGAGCTCCGGGTTGGGCTCGGCGATCCCCTGATCCTTTGCCAGCACCAGGGCCTGCCTGAAGGTGAGCCCGCGCTCCTGCATTTCGGTGAGAATATAGTTCGTGGTCCCATTGAGGATGCCGCGGATGTCGAGGACATGACATCCTGCAATCCCTTCAGGAGGCCGCACGCCGGTCGTGCCGCTGTAAGCCAGTTTTGTGCCTTTGCGCCGGGCGGCTGAGGTCAGGGACTGGAAGCCATGAACAATCGGCCCTTTGTCTACGGTAACAACGGCGAGTCCCTTGTCGATTGCGCGCCTGATCAGATCAAGGGCAGGCTGTCCGTCGAGCGGATTGGTGGGCAAGCATTCCACAAGCGCCGCGATGCCCGCTTTCGGCAGGTTGTTGATATAGGACAGGACGTTGAAGAACGCGCCCCGCGCAGCGCAATCGGCAACTGTGCGCCCCTGCTCCTGCATCGCCAGGAGCCAGCGCGCATCCTCGGCATCGCGCAAGATCAAGCCGCCGGTAATGTCCGCGATGCCCAGGATCGGAAACTCTGCACCCTCACCCGTCTTGTCGAGGAAGTGCGCAAATGCGCGCCCAACATTTCCGAACCCCAGTAGCGCGATCTTGATCATGAGAGACGGCCGCCTGATCGCTCCCGGAGCGGATGCAGCGGCAGACCGCTGGCGAAAAAACGCCCCGGAGCACTTCCCTCAACGGGGAAGTAATAAACCAAGACAGCCGGGATAGCAAGCAGAAGTGCGTCCAGCGCCGTCTAGGGCTTGCTGCCTGCTTGCTGCCGCTTGGCCGGCGGCGCGAGAGACTTGCCGTTCAGAATCTTTTCGACTTCCTCCTCGTCGACGTCCATCACATGGCGGATACCGCTGATCGCCGCCGCCTCCCTGGTGAGCGCGGCCAGATCATCACGGCTGATGAATTCAGGAGCAAACTTCCGGCTCCCGGCCATGAGTTGGCGTAACCCCTGGGCGAGCCGCTCGTAGTAGGTGTAAAGGCCGAGTGCTCCGGTGGGCAATTTCTCGAACTCGTCGTTGCCCACTTCCTGTCGCAGCGAGGCGGCCGTGACGAAGATTTCATCCTTGGTATTCCCGAAACGCTCGATGTAGACCGGCAATTGTCCGTCGTCGATGGCCCGGCCGATGGTCTTGCCGACCATGGCGGCCGCGATCGGGCTGCGCGCCATTCCGACGAGCTTCACAAAAGGCGCGCCGAGAGCGAGGCCTTTGAAGATCTGATCTTCGAATGTGAATCCGCCGGCGACAGCCAGGGCAGGAACATACCTGCCTTCGTCAGCGAGTTTCTTCGCGTACCCATGGAGGAGCGAGTGGAGTTCGACCGGCGGGACGCCCCATTCATTCATCATTTTCCAGGGGCTCATTCCGGTACCCCCGCCCGCGCCATCGACGGTGAGCAGGTCGATCCTGTACTTGGAAGAGAATGCCAGAGCGCGCGCCAGGTCGGCAGGGCGATAGGCACCCGTCTTGAGGAAAACGTACTTGGCGCCGGCCTTGCGCAGTTCTTCCACTCTCTGGGCAAAAGATTCCTCGCTCACCATGCCGACGCGCGAATGGCGCTCGAACTCCTTGAAGGCGCCCTGTTCGAAGGCTTTGATGACGAAGGCATTGGTCGGGTCGGGGAGCACGATGTATCCGCGCTCATGAAGCAACCGGGCCTTCTTGAGGTTGTTGATCTTGACCTCGCCGCCGATGTCCTTGGCGCCCTGGCCCCACTTCAGCTCGACACACTCGACGCCGAGCTTTTCCACTGCGTACTCCTGCACTCCCAGGCGGGTGTCCTCGATGTTCGACTGCACGATGGTGGCCCCGTAGCCGTCGCGCTGGTAATCCTGATAGAGCTTCACCCGGCGCTTCAGGTCCACGGTGTCCACTACACGGCCATTCTTGATCACCGCTTCGGGGTCCATGCCGACCACGTTCTCTCCGATGGTCAGGCCGGTGCCCGCCAGGGCCGAGCCAATGGCCAGCCCCTCCCAGTTGTTCTTGGCGACATTGGTCGATCCGATGCCGGGAATGATCCAGGGGAGGCGGAACTTCAGCTTCTTGTCGTGGCCGATGGCGACATCGAGCCTGACGGAAGGAAAGATGGCCTTGTCGGAGTCGGCTTCAATGCCGTGGGCGCCGACGGCGGTCCCCATGATGTTGAAGTGTGAATAGTCGACGGGATAGGTCTTTTCTGCTGCGGTGGTGATGACTCCGAATGGCTGGGGGTAGATGACCTCGTGCCCCCGATAGGCGGACTTGCCGATCTCGCACATTCCGATGCAGCCGTCCACGCAGGTGACACACATGCCTGATGTGGGGACGATGGAGTCTTCGGTTCGGTTCTTGGTAAGAGTTGCTGCTGTGGCATTTGTCTTTGATAGACTCATGAGTGCTTTCTCCTTTGGGCTTTTCAATCTTTCCGGATTTCACAGGCGACACAAGGCGCCATGAAACACATCATATCGTTGAATTGCGGCTTCTCGAGGCAGGGCGGGCTGAGGTTGGCACACCCCCCGCAGATTGCTTTGTCGGGCTCCGTGTACGTGCAGCGAAGCTGGCAGGCCGGGCAGACCTGGATGCAACCGCCGCACAGCCGGCAAACTTCGGATTTGATGTCGAAGGGCGTACCCAGACTGCGATGATTGCCCCGCCCTCGAAAACCGATGGCCCCCGCCATCATCTGCTCGCGGCACATGCGCACGCAGAGCCCGCAGAGGATACAAGTCTCGTGCTCCTGCTTGAAGCGCTGCTGGCGCACCTGGTGAGCCGAAGCCAGATCCTGGATGGTCTTGGATTGGGGGCATGAGGCCAGCAGCAGTTCCAGGATCATTTTGCGCGCCTTGACGACGCGCGCGGAAGCCGTGCGCACTTTGAGGCCCTCTTCGACCGGGTAGGTGCAAGAACTGACCAATTTGGCTTTGGGGCCCTCGCCGATTTCGACGAGGCACAACCTGCAGGCGCCATAGGGGGAGAGTCCATCCATGTGGCACAAGGTCGGGATCGGGAAGCCAAAAAAGGTTGCAGCTTCCAGCAGGGTCATGCCCTCCTCCACTGAGACGGGCAGACCGTTCAGGCTCAGCTTGATCATTCGGTTTCCTCCTCGTCAATCACGAAACGGGAACAACGATGATGGCATCTCCGGCGATCGCATCGAACTTGCACACGTCATAGCATGCCCGGCACTTGATGCACTTGGATCGATCCAGGTTGTGCGCTTCCTTGCGCGGTCCCATAATGGCACCGGTAGGGCAGACTTTCACGCAGAGCGCACAGCCGGTGCACTTCTCGGCGATAACCCGATAGTTGAACAGACCGCGGCAGACTGTCGCCGGACAGAATTTCCGCTCGACGTGGGCAAGGTATTCCTCGCGAAAGTAGCGCAGGGTGCTGAGCACGGGATTGGAAGCGGTCTGACCCAAACCGCACATGGAGGCGTCCTTGACCACGAGCGCGAGTTCTTCCAGGAGGTCGAGATCCTCGGCCGTTCCATTCCCCTTGGTAATGTCGTCGAGTATTTCCCACATCCGCTGCGTGCCCTTGCGGCAGACATAGCACTTCCCGCACGACTCATCCTTCAGGAAATTCATGAAGTACTTCGCGACATCAACCATGCAGGTGTTTTCGTCCATGACGATCATCCCGCCTGATCCCATGATGGAACCCGCCGCGCTCAAGCTTTCGTAGTCGACGGGCAGATCGAACATCGAGGTGGGGATGCAGCCGCCACTGGGCCCGCCGGTTTGAACGGCCTTGATCTGGGCACGCCCGGAAGGTCCGCCGCCGATGTCGTGGACGATTTCGCCGATCGTAATACCCATGGGTACTTCGACGAGACCGGTGTTTTTGACCTTTCCCACCAGGCTGAAAATTTTCGTGCCGTGATTGCTTTGCGTCCCGGTTAGCGCGTACGCGGCGGCACCCTGATTGACGATGACGGGGATATTCGCCCACGTTTCCACATTGTTGATGGCGGTCGGTTTGCCCTCGATCCCCTTTTGCACGGGATACGGAGGCCGCTGGCGCGGTTCGCCGATCTTGCCTTCGATGGACCGCATCAACGCCGTCTCCTCGCCGCACACGAAGGCTCCTGCCCCCCTGACCAGGCTGACGTCGAACGAGAATCCTGTTCCAAGGATATCCGCTCCGATAAGTCCCAGTTCCTCTGCCTGGCGCAGGGCGATGATCAGATGCTTGATCGCCAGCGGATACTCATTGCGGACATAGAGCACCCCCTCCGTTGCACCTGTGGCATAGGCGCCGATAAGCATGCCCTCGAGGATGCTGTGAGGATTTCCTTCAAGTACGCTGCGGTCCATGTAGGCGCCGGGATCGCCTTCGTCCGCGTTGCAGACCAGGACCTTTCCTCTCCCGTTGTTCTGTTTTGCCAGGAGTTCCCACTTGATTCCCGTGGGGAACCCTGCGCCTCCACGTCCGCGGAGCCCCGAGGCTTTGATTTCCGCGATCAGCGCCTGAGGGTCGCGTTGCTCGAGAGCTTTCGCCAGCGCCGAATAGCCCGCGTCCTGGATGTAGCTGTAAATGCGAATCGGATCGATCTTTTCGTTGCGCGCGAGAATCGTACGCTTCTGGCTCTTGAAGAAGGGGATGTCGCTTTGCGTGCTGATTCGCTTGCGCGTGTTGGGATCCTTCCAGAGCAGGCGTTCGACCGGCTCATCGGAAGCCGTGGCATCGACAATACGTTCCATGTCCTCCGGGCTGATTCTCGGATAGAAGATCCCTTTGGGCTCAACCAGAACCGACGGCTCAGCCTGGCAATATCCGTGACACCCGGTGATCCGCAACCGGATCCTGTCCGTGAGACCCTTGTAGAGCAACTGACGCTTGGTGATGCGAATGAGATCGTTGGCGCCGCTGGCTTGACCGCAAGTGCCCGCAGAGATGACAATCGTTGGTTTATGGAGATCCGTGCTGGCGACCAGCCGGCTTTGCAGGCTCCTGAGATCGTCTATCGACTTGAGTTTTTCCATGGACGCGTTCCTTCCCTTTCCGCCTGAAGGTAGATCATTGGTCCCCATCTGAAGGCCGGTTTGAGCGCGGGATCATAGATTCATCCCGTCAAAATCAAGCCTGTGGGCCCGGCAACCTCGACGCGAGCAGATCTGCAGAATCCCGCCGCCGCGCACAATCATGGGAACCATTGGAGCACTGCACTCCGTGCACGGTGTCCCTCCGGAGAGTTCGGCGTGGCAGTGCGGGCAGAAGAAGTTCACCGTCATATCCATCGGGATTTCGTGTTCAGACTGGGTGCTGTAGCTTCCATACAAGGAGGACAGAAAAAGCCAGCCATGAGTATGTTCGTAAGCAGCTGTCACCCGAATGGCGGGGATGCCGTCCAATAGGTTGTTCGAGTCGGTGAGGCTGTGGTTGCAGCGTGCGCAGCTGACCTCGATGGGGAACACCCGCTGGTCCGTTTTGATGTCGACTTTATCGAGCCCCTCCCGGGTCTGGCCGACAATTTCTTTGACCCGGATGGGACTTACGTTGGAGAAATAATGACCGTCGACCACCACAATCGGCCCAAGTGCGCACGCCCCCAGGCAGTTCACGGTCTCCAGAGTAAACTCCCCATCCGAGGTGTTCTCGCCTGTCTTGATTCCCAATTCACGTCCGAATTCCTCGGCAATGACCGGCCCGCCGCGGACGTGACAGGCCGTCCCGAGACAAACGGAGCACAGATGCCGGCCGCGTGGTTTGAGGCTGAACCATCGATAGAAGGTAGCGACGCCATAGATGTCGACCAGAGATCGGCCCGTCTGCTCCGCTACGGCTTTCAGGGCTGGTTCGGGAAGATAACTGTACTTGGACTGGATATCTTCAAGGATCGCGATGAGCTCACCACGCTGCCCGCTGTGTTTCTCGATAATGGCCTGAATTTCCTGTGTTTTCATGACATCCGCCTTCCAGAAGCCGAATCCTCATAATGACCGGGCTTGCCTGAATCAACGGTAGTGCTCGCAGTGCCATACCCCGCTCTCGGGCCTGGAGAAAGTGCAGTCATTGCGGAGTTCGCAATCGGCACACAGTCCCCTGAACTCCCCTTCTTCCTTGGAGCGGTCCTGCCTCTTCGGCGAGCCGGATGCCGGAGCCCGAATCTGTGTCGAAGCCCGATAGGTCCCGCATTCCAAGATCGGTAGTTCTGATACCCTCGGCAGGGCGCAAATAGCGGCCTTCGAGCACGTCAAGCACAAGCACCTCAGCTCCCCACCCGGAGATTTCAACATCCCTGGATTCCGAGCCGCAAGCGGCATTAGAGTTATGATGTACAAAAAAACCGTTGCTGAATCTACATTTCTACTAGTCTCTTCTACGCAACACCTGTGCCACAATGGTTCGGAGGTTTCGGTCGCCCCAGTTGTAGTCACGAGAAACGTAAGCGATATTAGCTGTTTAGATCTGCCATCGACGCTGAGTGCGGGGCAGAGTATCACACTCAAGGGCGGTGGAATTATGGGAAAAAAGTGGGGATAATTGGACCAGAAGGAAGGAAATCCTCATCTGCGATCGAATATTTAGGATTCAGGTATGCCAATTAATGCCTGGGAAAGACTGCTGCGAGGAGGCATGAAGACGAACCGGGTGGTCTTCTGACCGGTGACTGCATTACCCGGGAAAATCCGGCCACTGCGGAGAGAATCCTCCCAAGTCAACGACCATTGGTTTGTGGTCTCTGCGATCTCTGCGCCCTTTGCGCAGAGATTCTTTGCGCAGATGGCAATGTTTATTGAGAATTTCTTGCGGACTCCTGCAGCCTCTTGCGCAGCGTCTTGCGGTCGATTCCCAGGATTTCGGCGGCGCGGCTCTTATTGCCACCGACTGAGGAAAGAACATTCTGTACGTACTCTGCTTCCACCTCCGCAAGGGTGCGCCTGAGCCCGACCTCACGCAGGGCGGAGAAGCGCATCAGCGGGGGGAGATCGGGAACATCGATGATGTCGCCATCGGTCATGACGACGAGACGTTGAATAATGTTCTCCAACTCGCGCACGTTTCCGGGCCACAGGTAGTTTTTCAGAACATTTAAAGCACGCTCCGAGATCTGCTGGACAGGCTTTCCGAATTCTTGCGAGAACTTTTTGACAAAATGTTGGGTAAGGATCAGAACGTCGTCACCCCGGGACCGCAGTGGGGGAAGGGCAATCGTGATGACGTTGATGCGATAGAAGAGGTCTTCGCGGAAGACCCCCTTGCCTACAAGCCCGGCCAGATCCTTATTGGTCGCGGCTAGAATCCGCACATCGACCGTCTTCGCACGCGTCGAGCCGACCATGCGCACCTCCCGGTCCTGGAGCACGCGCAACAGTTTCACCTGCATGGGGAGGGGCATTTCGCTGATTTCGTCGAGAAAGATCGTGCCCCCCTCGGCGGTTTGGAAAAAGCCGGCGCGCGTTTCGATGGCGCCGGTAAATGCACCCTTTAGATGTCCGAACAGTTCGCTCTCGAGAAGTTCCTGAGGGATACCTCCGCAATTTACAGCCACGAAGGGTGATGCGGCCCTGGAGCTGCGGTAATGGATGGCCCGCGCCACAAGCTCCTTGCCGGTACCGCTTTCGCCCGTGATCAGAATGGTCGCCGTAGTGCCGGCGGCCTTAAGAATGGAATCGGACACTTTGCGCATCGGCTCCGACTTTCCGATCAGCCCCGAGGAAGGAGCGGCCTGTTCTCCCGTGTCCCGCGCCAGGCGCCTGACGTGAAGCTTGTCCAGAGCCCGCCGCACGGTCAAAAGCAGCTCCTCCTGCGTAAAGGGCTTGGACAGATAGTCTTCGGCGCCGCTCTTGACCGCCGTGACCGCCCCCTCAATAGTGGGATAACCGGTGATCATCATGACCTCGGTGTCCTTGAGGTTTTCCCTGACGTGTCGTACCAAGTCCAGCCCGGAGGCTCCCGGCATCTTTAAATCCGTGATGACGAGATCGACGGCCAGGGAATCGAGGATCTGCACTGCCTCGGCCACGTTGGCCGCGGTGAAGACTTGATATCCTTGCGAACCCAGATTCCTCTGGAGTACCTCCCTGGTGTCGAGAGCATCGTCGACGACGAGGAGACGTTCTTTCGCAGGGGAGGCTGCCATATCAGTTGTTCTCCTTGGGATTTGAAGCAGCGCTCACGGGAAGGGTGACCAGGAACCGCGACCCCTGGCCGACCTGGCTCTCCACGTGAATCTTCCCGCTATGCGAGGTCACGATTCCATGGACCACCGACAGCCCGAGACCGGTACCCTGGCCGATGCCTTTGGTGGTGAAGAACGGGATAAAGAGCTGCTTCAGGACCTCGGCGCTCATGCCGATACCCGTATCTTCCACCTCCAGCTGAACATGATCGCCTTGAGCGCGCGTTGTGATGGTCAGAGTTCCTCCGCGTGGCATCGCCTGGATGGCGTTTACGACGAGGTTAACCAATACCTGATGCAGCTGCGAGGAATCCGCGATGATCTCCGGGAGGTCATCCTGCAACCGGCGCACCAGACTGATCCCCTCCCGGACGCAGCGCGATTCCAGGAAGAGAAGACCGTCGCGCACAAGGTTGTTGAGGTTGCAGGGTGCTGTGCGCGTCGGCATCTGCCGGGAAAAAATCATCAGCTTCTTGATGACTTCGCGGGCATGCAGGGCTGCGTTGACGATCTTGTCAAGATCCTGCTCGGCCTGAGCGGGCATGCCAGGGCAGTCCTTCGCAAGCTGCGCGAAGCCCAGCACGCTCCCGAGCGGCTCGTTTAACTCGTGCGCGGCGCCGGCGGCCAACTGGCCAATTGTTGCCAGGCGGTCCGCATGGCGAAGCTGCTCCTGGAGCCGGTTCTTTTCCTCCTCGTTCTCCCGGCGTTCCAGGATCAAACCCGTCTGTATGGCGACTTCATCAATAAGGCTGCGTTCCTCCTTCAGGAAAGGGCCCTCGTCCGCCTGGGGGCAAACGTCAGTATAAACGACCTGGACTCTTCCCCGGTACTGTTCGCCGATGAAGATCTCGCCGGCAAGGGCGGCGCCATCCTCCCTGAAGCCGGGCGTTGCATGAGACTCCTCATCTATGACAATTCGCGCCTGTGTGATCTCCGGATATTGGAACGCCGGGGGCAGAAGGGATGCGATCTCCCGCAGCAGCCGGGGGAGGGGGATCTCGGGACGCTGTGCCAGCGCGGCAATGGCGTAAAGGCAGGTCAGCTCTTTGACGCGTTCCCGAAGGGCCCATTGGGCTCCCTGGAACGCGAGCGTTACACCGAGCGTTTCCGCCACTCCATTAATCAGATTGCGCTCTTCTCTCAAAAAGGGTCCCTCGTCGGCCGGCGGCCTCTCCTCCAGATAAGCGACTTCTATGCTGCCGCGGCGCACGCCGCTGACGATAACGTCGGCGCTCTGTCTCCAGGGAAGGTCCCGGAATCCGGCCGTAGCAAACAAGCGGCCGTCGAAGGTGATGCGCGCACACGTAATGTCCGGATACTGCCACCCGGGGGGAAGGAGCTCGACAACTTCCCTGAGAAGATCGTCCACAGATCGGCCCGGATCTTGAGTCGCCTTAGCTACTCCGTAGAGACACGTGATTTCCTTGATCCGTTCGCGCAAGGCCCATTGTGCGGCTTGATGGGCCAACGCGACCCCGAGCGTTTCTGCGACCGCCTCGTGAAACTGGATGTCGCTCTTGGTGAAGAAGTCGAGGCGGCGGCTGCTCAGGTGCAGGACCCCTCGGGTGCGATCACCCACAGGGAAGGGAATCAGTGCCAGCGAGCGAAATTCGCCGCCAATCACGACGCTGTGGGAGTCGGCAGCCCTTCCTCCTTCTTTATGCCGCAGCAGGATGGGCCGGGACGAGTCGCCCGTCCAGAAGCTGCCGGCACGTGTCAGGAAAGGGGCGGCGGCGGTGAAGCGCCCATCCAGTACCGCTTCGAGCATGGCCTCCGGAATCGGGCCAGGCACGCTTGCCGATGCCGGGCCTCCTTCCTCGCCGGACCGGGGATAATGGCGGTCACGATGAATGCCGCCCTCCGGTCCAATCCAGTTGATGCAGCGGTAGTTCTTGCCGTTTTCAGCAATCCTGATTTCAACAATGTCGCAGCCTGAAAAATCGAGGAGGATCTCCGCAGCCAGGCAGAGGAAATCTGTGCGGGTGAGGCCCCGGTGGGTGAAAAACAGCAGCTTGTGAATCAACTCACCCAGGCGGTGAGGCAGCTTGGTTCCGCGGGTGTGATTTTCCACCCTGACGGGTTTGTCCTGGTTCATAGTCGACTCACGGGCAATCCCCTGCCGCGCGGGGATCAGAGCGGCGAACCCTTACCGGGCTCGAAACCCGCGCTCAAGAGGTGCTTTCCGGAATCGGGCTGGGCGGGTCGTGGCGTTTGAAGTCTCAGAATCTGCAGTCGCCGCGCCCGGGGAGGAGACCCCGAAGGTTCTCCTCCCGGTTACGGAAGTAGACTGAATAAGTCAGACTGCGTCTAGATCAAGCCCTGATCGATCATGGCGTTTGCCACTTTGACGAAGCCTGCGACGTTCGCTCCCAGAACGTAATTGCCGGGTTCGCCAAACTCTGCAGCCGTTTCCACGCATGCCTTGTGAATGCTCTTCATGATGCCGTGGAGACGGTTGTCCACCTCTTCTCGCGTCCAGGACAGACGCAGCGAATTCTGCGACATTTCCAGACCCGAGGTGGCGACGCCGCCGGCATTGGCGGCTTTGCCCGGTCCGTAGAGAACCTTGTGAGTCTGAAAGACCTCAATTCCTTCCGGCGTCGTAGGCATGTTGGCGCCTTCGGAGACGCAATAGCAGCCGTTATTGACGAGCATCACGGCGTCCTCCCCGCTGATCTCATTCTCATGAGCACATGGGAGCGCGACGTCGCACTTCACAAACCACGGCCTCTTCCCGTCGTAGTACTCGCATTTGAACTTCTCTGCGTATTCCTTGATGCGGCCGCGCTTGACATTCTTGAGATGCATGAAGAAGTCCCACTTCTCCCCCTTCACGCCCTGGGGATCCACGACCGTGCCGTTGGAGTCGGAGAGCGTGACCACTTTTCCACCCAGCTGATTCACCTTCTGCACCGCATACTGGGACACGTTCCCGGAGCCGGATACGGTCACGATCTTGCCGTCGAAGGACTGTTTCCGCGTCTTCAACATTTCTTCGGCGAAGTAAACCTGACCGAAGCCCGTGGCCTCAGGACGAATCAGCGAGCCGCCCCAATTGAGCCCCTTACCCGTGAGCACTCCCTCGAATGAGTGGGTCAGCTTCTTGAACTGGCCGAACATGTAGCCGATTTCGCGGCCGCCCACGCCGATGTCGCCCGCAGGCACGTCGATATTGGCGCCGATGTGGCGGTACAGCTCATTCATGAAACTCTGGCAGACTCGCATCACCTCGGAATCGGACTTTCCTTTGGGATCAAAGTCAATGCCGCCCTTGGCGCCACCCATGGGAAGCGTCGTGAGGCTGTTCTTCAGGATCTGCTCGAAGCCGAGAAACTTCAAAATTCCCAGGTTGACGCTCGGATGGAAGCGGAGACCACCCTTGTACGGTCCGATGGCGTTGTTGAACTCGACGCGGAAACCGCGGTTCACCTGGATCTCGCCTTTGTCATCCTGCCAGGGCACGCGAAAAATGAAAACGCGATCCGGTTCCACCATTCTCTCGAGGATCTTATATTCGACGTATTCCGGGTGTTTTACCAGGCAGGGACCAAGTGTGTCCACGACCTCACGGACGGCCTGGTGAAACTCCGGCTGGGCCGGGTGCTTTGCGACCAGATTGTCCATGAATTTCGCGGTGTATTCCTTGATATTCATAAATAGATTGCCTCCTTGAAGGTTTTGCTTGTTACCTAATCACGGTGGTGCAAATCTCCCCAGATATCGGGGAATTTTATACCGCTGAGGCATTCTTCTCCACAATGAAAAAATGAAATTATTATCAACAATTAATGTGAGGGATCCTCTGAACCGGCTTCCGGGATTGAGATGCCGGGTAAAACCACTCCGCCCTGAAAGCCGCGTTGCGGTATGGTTGCATGGGCAAGATGTTCCGCATCCCGGGCAGAATCATTGTTCCCGGCGTCGATCGGTATCGTGATAAATTATTCCTGCGACCGACACGTCAAGAAGGACAAAGACCGGAGGTTCGATGCGAGATCAGGCTCTTGAGGCCATCCTTGGGCCGCCGGAGCAGGTCGACGCACCCTTTGACTCTCTTATGCCCCGGAGGGTGAACAACCTGCTGCTGGTGACCAGCCTTTACGATTGCTACACCTTCATTGAAGATGGCAGGCTGTCGGAGATGCTTTTTTCCGAGTACCTCGAACTCAACCTTCGTTTCGCGCCGTCGATCGAAAGAGTTTCGACTGCGGAGGAAGCGCTGCAGCGGATTCGTTCGGAATCCTTCGATTTGGTCATTTCGATGCCGCGCGTGGGGGAGATGGACGTGCGCGACTTCGGGCGCGCGGTGCGCGAGATTGCGCCGGCGTTGCCGGTTGTTCTCCTTGCCTCCAGCGCGCGCGAGCTGTGCGCGCTTCGGCAGCTCGAGAGGTTGCCCGGCATCGACAAGGTCTTTGTGTGGCTCGGGGATGTCAGGCTCTTTCTGGCAATGATCAAGCACATCGAGGATCGTGCCAACGCCTGGCACGACGCGCGCACGGCCGGGGTCAAGTGCATTCTCCTCATCGAGGATTCCGTTCAGTTTTACTCCTCGTATCTGCCCCTGCTCTACACCGAGATCATGAAGCAGACGCAGACGCTGATGTCGGACGGCGTCAACCGCATGCAGAAAATGATGCGCATGCGCGCCCGTCCGAAGATCCTGCTCGCAACCACGTATGAAGAGGGTCTGGAGCTATATACGCGCTATCGGAACGATCTGCTGGGCGTCATTCTGGACGCGTTCTTTCCGAGGGGCGGGGCGGTGGACCGGTCCTCGGGGCCCGATTTCGCGCGCATGGTGAAAGCGCAAACTCCGGGCGTTCCCGTGGTGATCCAGTCAAAGTCCGAGAACATTTCCATCGCGGAGGCGCTCGGGATCGAATTCCTGGACAAGAATTCGCCCAGTCTTCTTCACGACCTGCGTCGTTTCATGCAGAACCAACTTGGGTTTGGGGATTTCGTATTCCGGCGCCCTGACGGCCGGCTGGTGTCGCGGGCCAGCGATCTGCGCAGTCTGGAATGGGCGATTCAGGCGATCCCCGAAGACTGCCTCATGTATCACGTGCGCCGCAACGACCTCGCCACATGGCTCATGGCCCGGACTGAGTTTTCTCTTGCCGACGTGGTCCGCACGATTTCCCGGAACGACAATTGGAGCCACGCAGAAGTGCGCACGCTGCTTCTCACTGCCCTGGCGGCGCATCGCCAGCGTTATCGCGCCGGCGTCGTGGCGGAGTTTTCCAGCGGCACCTTCGAGGGCGACAGCGGCTTTGTAAGGATCGGAACCGGATCGCTCGGCGGCAAGGGACGCGGCCTGGCCTTCACGAATTCCCTGATCAACCGTTACAAGTTCTCCGAGCATATCCCGGGCGTGCGGATCTTCGTACCTCCCACCGCCGTGCTGGGCACGGGAGTCTTCGACCAGTTCATGGAATCCTCCGGGCTGTCATCTTTCGCTCTTGGCGAAATGGACGACGATAAGATCACCAGGGCGTTCCTCGATGCTGATCTTCCCGGAGAGGTAGTAGAAAACCTTTGGACCTTTCTGGATTGGGTGCGCTACCCGCTCGCCGTCCGGTCTTCGAGCCTCCTGGAGGACGCATCATTTCAGCCGTTCGCGGGCATTTATCAGACTTACATGATTCCCAACAACCACGAAAACGCTGAAATACGCCTCGAAGAGCTGTGCAACGCCATCAAGATGGTGTACGCCTCCACCTATCATGCCGACGCCAAGGCTTACATCGAATCGACACCCAACCGCCTCGAAGAGGAGAAAATGGCGGTGGTGATCCAGCAGGTCGTGGGACGCCAGCACGGATCCTACTTCTACCCCGATATAGCCGGGGTGACGCGATCCCTGAACTTTTACCCCATGCCGGGGACGAAGCCCGAAGATGGTGTGGCTTCGGTGGTGCTGGGACTGGGCAAAGCGGTGGTGGAAGGGGGCCGCTGCGTTCGCTTCTCGCCTGCGCACCCCCGCAAGCCCATGCAGTTCCTCACTACGGAAGAATGCCTCGACAACGCCCAGCGAACCCTTTTTGCGCTGGATCTGTCGCAACCGGGGCCGAGGGCGGGCACGATGCTCGCCGAAGCCGGATTGGTCTCGCTGGACCTCGATGTGGCTGAACAGCATGGCACCCTTTCGCCGGTAGCCTCCGTCTATTCTCCTGATAACGATGCCATCTACGATGGGATTTCACGGCCAGGCATTCGGCTGGTCACCATGGCAGGTGTGCTCAAAGGGGGCGTTTTCCCGATTGCCGATGTGCTTTCCTTCCTGCTCAAAGTAGGAGCGGCCGGCTCATCCTGTCCAGTGGAAATGGAGTTTGCAATCAACCTGTCTCAAGATGCGAAACCCCATGAATTCGGTTTTTTGCAAATCAGACCTCTCGTGCTTGGTTCCGATGCCCAGGACATCCAACTCGAGCAGATCGATCCGCAGAACGCGATCTGCATCGCTCACCAGGCGTTGGGGAACGGATTCCTCGGAGGCGTGAGAGATCTGGTCTATGTTCGCAGGGACCGATTTGATCGTGGCAAGACGCCCCAGATTGCGCGCGAGGTCGGCGTCGTGAACTCGCGCCTGAGGGAAAGCAAGAGTCCTTATCTTCTGATCGGGCCCGGCCGGTGGGGGAGCGCGGATCCCTGGCTCGGGATTCCCGTGAAGTGGGCCCAGATTTCAGGAGTGCGTTGCATCATCGAGACCGATCTTGCGGACATGCACGTGGATCCCTCGCAGGGATCGCATTTCTTTCACAACATCATGTCCTTCGGCATCGGATATCTCACGGTCGACATGAGACGAGCGGACGTACTGGATCAGGCATTGCTGGATACGCAACCTGCAGTCACCGAAACGGAGCATCTGCGCCACCTGTCTTTCGAGGAACCTCTGGAGATCGCTCTGAACGGCCGCAGGAACTACGGCGTGGTGATGAAACCAGGCAGGAAGCTGCATTGACGCATGACGGGCGAAAAGACTTCCTCATCCGTCCATCGCCCATCGTTATTCTCTTCTAGCGGTAGTCGGCACAGCTGGACTTGCCGGGTTCGCCGGCGCAGGACCTGCGTGCGCCGCATGTCCCGCATAATCCGTCTTCGCCGGAATAGCATTCTTCTTCGGACCGAACCCACGATTTTGCCAGCGGTGAAAGGTAGCCGCCGCACGCGATCGGTCGGGTCATGGCGTACCCGTCGAATTCCTCGCAAGCGGTCACGGGCTGGTCTGCCTCTTTCGCATAGGTGCAGATCACAGTATTACCGCAAGTCGCACAAAGTCCGCGATAGATCCTGCTGACGAACATAATCAACTCCTGGCACAAAATACGGGCGCCATTATAGCTCAGTTCTCCGCAATCT
Organism: Terriglobia bacterium; assembly: GCA_020072565.1. Lineage (NCBI taxonomy): Bacteria > Pseudomonadati > Acidobacteriota > Terriglobia > Terriglobia bacterium. The sequence goes on along the minus strand of JAIQGI010000030.1, from coordinate 29,435 downwards.
CCGTGCGGGAAATGCTGGTGACAAGAAAGATCTACGCAGAGGCTGACGAGGGCATAGAGAGTCAGGGCATGAGGCTGAGTGTGCTCCGCGGCCTCTGCCTTGAGCTCCTGAGGCTCGCAAAATGATTCATGCGTGTGGACGCTGGTGTTGAGATTTTTTTGCCACAGTCCGATTCTGTGGCATCATCCGTAGGGAAAGGAAGAAATATGTCGATTCTCAAGTTTCTCAAGTTGGATTCCGCACAATCCTCGCAGTCTTCGGCTGAAACCGAGACGGTGCGCAAGATCGCAAGCGCACTCGACCAGCTCGAACCCGAGCGCGCCAAGTTCATCGCTGCCTTTGCCTACCTTTTGAGCCGGGTTGCCCGCGCGGATCTGATCATCACCCCGGAAGAGACCGCGGTCATGGAACGGGTAGTCATGGAGCATGCCGGTCTTCCCGAGGAGCAGGCGATTCTCGTAGTTCAAATGGCGAAGACACAAAATGTGCTGTTCGGCGCGACGGAGAACTACCTGGTTACCCGCGAATTCAACAGAATCGCGTCCCAAGAACAGAAGCTTGCGCTGCTGCAATGTCTCTTTGCCGTTTCGGCCGCCGATCAGAGCATTTCCACGGTCGAGGATACCGAGATAAGCCAGATTGCAGACGAGCTCAGAATTGAGCACAAAGACCTTATCGCGATCCGTTCCAGGTTTCGCGACTATCTGGCCGTTCTCAAGAAGCCGCCGGAATCCGCGATCTGAAAGGGGCGAGCCATGGCGGAGGCGTCGATCGGCGAGATCCTCTGGCGGCCGACCGGGGAGCAATTGGCCGCAGCGAACGTGCGTCGGTTTATGAAACGCCAGGGCATCGCGGACTACCGTGAACTCCAGCGCCGGTCGGTGGGTGACATCGAGTGGTTCTGGGACGCTGCCCTGAAGGATTTAGGTGTGGAATGGTACCAGCCCTATACGCGCGTTCTGGACGATTCTGCAGGATTCCCCTGGTGCCGCTGGTTCCTGTCGGGAAAGATCAATATCGTGCACAACTGCCTGGATCGGCACGTGCTGGCACGTCCCGGGGCGACGGCCGTGCTGTGGGAGGGGGACGGCGGGGAGACGCGACGCTTCACCTATTCGGAACTGGCTGGCGAGGTGGCGCGGGCAGCCGCGGCCCTGCGCGGGGTTGGTGTCGGGCGGGGGGACGTGGTCACGTTTTTCATGCCGATGGTGCCTGAGCTGATCATCGCCTTCTTTGCCGTGCTCAAGCTGGGCGCGGTCGGGGTTCCGGTCTTCTCTGCCTTCGGTCCCGATGCGCTGTCTTTCCGGCTCCAGGACGCCGGCGCCAAAGTCCTGTTCACGGCCGACGGCTCGTTCCGCCGCGGCCAAAGGATCCGGATCAAGGAAGTCGCCGATCGCGCCTTGCAATCGGCACCCTCTGTCCGGACGGTCGTCGTGCTGCGCAGGACCGGCGATGAGATCCCATGGACAAGCGGCCGCGATGTCTCGTGGGATGATTTCGTGCTCGGCTCCGGCGAGCCGATCGCCACTGTGCCTACTGATTCCGAGGACCGCTGCCTCGTGGTTTACACCTCAGGAACCACCGGCCGGCCGAAAGGGGCGGTTCACACGCACGGCGGCGCGCTGGCCCAGATTGCAAAAGAACTTGGCTACTATTTTGACGTGAAACCCGACGACCGCTTTTTTTGGCTCACGGACATGGGTTGGATGATGGGCCCATGGGCTGTCATCGGCACCATGTTTTTCGGGGCAACCTGCATGGTCTTCGAGGGCGCCCCCAATTGGCCGCGTCCCGACCGGCTTTGGGATCTTGTCGACCGGCATCAACTCACGCATCTGGGAATTTCGCCGACCGCAATCCGCCTCCTTTCGCGTGCCGGCGACGCATGGATAGAACGGCACGACCTGCAATGCTTGCGTATCCTGGGCTCGACAGGCGAGCCGTGGGATCCGGAATCTTATGCCTGGTTCTTTCAGAAGGCGGGTCGCGCGCGCTGCCCTGTCATCAACATATCCGGTGGCACGGAAATCATGGGATGCCTGCTTGCGTGCGCGCCGGTTGCTCCGCTGAAGCCGTGCTCATTTCACGGGCCTGGGCTCGCGATGGACGTGGACGTCGTCGATGACAATGCCCGTCCCGTGCGGGGAGCCCGCGGCTATCTGGTGCTGAAGCAGCCCGCGCCGTCGATGACGCGCGGGTTTCTCAACGATACGCAGCGCTACCTCGACACATATTTTTCGCGTTGGCCAGGCCTGTGGAATCACGGCGACTGGGCCCGCATCGACGAGGCTGGTTTCTGGTATATCGAGGGGCGCGCCGATGACACGATCAAGGTTGCCGGGCGGCGCACCGGACCCGCGGAAATCGAGGCCGCCCTGATGAGCCATCCTTCAGTATCGGAGGCAGCCGCCATCGGCGTGCCCGACGATCTGACGGGTGAAGCCATCGTCTGCTTCGTGGTCACCAGCCCCGGTGCGGCTGCAGGCGACGAGCTTGCCGCCCGGCTTGCGAACCAGGTTGGCGGTGCCTTAGGGCGGACACTCCGTCCCTCCAGGATCCACTTCGTGCCGTCGCTGCCGAAGACGCGCTCTGCCAAGATCGTGCGTGGCGCGATCAAGCGTCGCTACCTTGGCCTGCCGCTTGGCGACATCACATCCGTGGAAAACACGGAAGCCCTGGACAGCATCCCCGAAGCTCCCCGAGACCAATAAAAATCTCGACGCAGAGGGCGCGTCGGACGCAGAGAAATACTGAGGAATTCTCTGCGTCCGACGCGCCCGCGGCCTCGAGATTCCGCGCATGAATCGCTTGATTGACATCGATCCCTTGTCGCGTCATACTGCCGACTGAAGTTTGAAAATGCATTTTATTCACAAATCGTCATGAGTGATGCAAACAGGTTGATGGCGGTCACGCCCGCTTGCGGGACGTCTAGACTCGCGCTCATGTCGCGGAAGTTTCAGAACATTGCGCAGTAGTACTATAATGAAGATCAAGGAATCTCACCGCGCAGTCTTCAACCGGTGTCTCGGGTGGCCGGGCAGGAAATCAGGGTCAAGAGCATTGGGACTGCAGCAGACAGCGGTGGGCGGCAGAGCATGATGAAACCTGATTTTCACCGCCGTACCTCACGAGGTCGCAAAAAGAATGTCGTCCCCTTGTCGAAATTGCGCACTTCAGAGGTGGTCCGGACGGTTGTGGATCATCCGCACCGGCTGGAAGAACTGGTAGATTTGTTAAGGGATACTGAGAGGTTGATTCGGGGACGAGCTGCAGCAACGCTCGCGCGCCTCTCGGAATCACACCCGGCCCGCCTGGTCCGGCATGTGGAGCGGCTCCGGGAAGCGCTCGGGGATGATTCAGCATATGTACGATGGCACCTGCTTTACACGCTGGGTCAGGTGATCTCGCAGTTTCCGCGCCGCGCCTCTTTTTCCCTGGCCGATGTGAAAGCTCGCCTGGTTGATGAGGACAAACTGGTGCGCAGTTTTGCTTGCCGGGCGTTGGAATATGTCGCCGCTCGCAAGCCCCAACTGGTGCACGAGTTGTTCTCGGCGAACAAGGAGGAAATTCCTCCCTCGGTGGCCCGCATGCTCCAAGGACCGAGCCGGAAAGCTCACGGGTCGCGAAACGGTTAGTTGCCCCAGATGCCGGTGGTGCGATCGCCCCCCGGCAGGCAAAACCAGAGAATGCAGGACTTTTTTTCCCGCTTTCTAATCCGGATCTCAGGAAAAGCGGAACAGACCCGGAATCAATACGTAATTATCTGCGGGAAGACGCCAGGAAGGCACCAGCGTGCCGGTATGCACGCCGGCAATTCCGGGGCGTGGCGAAGCTCAGCAGGAAGCTACGCTTAACGTCGTAAGGCGACTCCTTTTTCCAAATTGCAGGGGAGTTTTATGATACAGCGACTCATAACTGCCGCGGTTTGCCTGACTCTTTTCGCCAGTGTCAGCCTGGCACAGGGAAATCCTTTCAGCAAGAACTTCAAAATTTTCAAGGACATAGCTCCCGGCGTCGACTTCTATGCCAGCAACCAGAGCGACATCGAGCCGTTCGTGAAGCCGGTGACGGAAGCACGTCGGAAGCTTGCCGATTTTCTGGGCACCGATCTGGCGAATGGAGCCGTATTTGTTTGCTCGACGCTTGTGCAGAAGGACTCCGTCTATGACGTGCGCGCGTTCAAACTCGGGTACAAGTGGTACTTGATCCAGTTGACCCCCGAGGCGCAGCGTGAGGAGAGGCAGGCCCGGATGCAGGCGGCGCAGGCCCTGAATGCGCAGAACGGCCAGACCGACCAGGCCGCGCAGGGCGGCCGCGGCGGGCAAGGCGCACAGAGCGGCCGCGGTGGAGGGCGTAGCGGCCAAGATCAGGCCGGGGCACAGGCCGGACGGCAGCGGGGGGGCCAGGATCAAGGCGGACCGGGCGGGCAGCGCGGCGGCCAGTCTCCCGATTTCAGGGCGGCACAGGAAGCGCGTACTGCGACGACGCTCGCTTCGAATGTAGGATACGCAACCCTGATGACGACCCTCCCCACGAGCAAGCCTTTTAGAACCTCGCGCCTCGATGACATGGGTCGAAGCCCGCTCGTGGACTGGCTCGATATAGCCCTGGTCGCTCATGCCACCGGGACCGCGAACTCCAACTTGCGTTTCTTGCAGGACCACCTGGAAGAGGCCTTTGCGCTCGATGATGTTCTCTCCATGAATCGGCCCTTCGTTGCCGGACAGGATTCGGCTTCGGGTGGCGGTGGCGGAGGGGGCGGCGCTGGCGGCGGCGGAGGCAATCCCGGCATGGTCATGATGGGTGCAGCGGGTGGGTCAGGCGGCGGTGGTCGCGGTGGTGGCGGAGGCGCCGGCAGAGTTCTGCCCAAGGACGTTCAGGACCGGATGCTGTTCGACGGTCAGGCGGCAACGTTTTTCAATTATTTGATCGAGAAGGTCGGCGTCGACAAGGTGAAAGAAGTAGTCCAGCAGAACGTGAAGGGAAAAGAATCTCTGTTGGTCGTGCAGGGTTTCCTCGGTAACGATTTCGACCAGATTGAGAGAGACTGGCAGACGTGGGTCAAGGCACAGAAGCCGCCGGAGAACATCCGGGTGAACAATGCTTCTCGAAACTAGACCTGTGAATCTGGCCCGATAACATCGTGAGGTTCAAGAAGACTATGGCTGCAATATCCAAGAATACTCAGCGACGATGGCTTTGGATTCTCCCGGCCCTCCTGGCGGGAGTTCTGGTACTGATCGGCGGTCGGTGGCTCAGTACCACGACAGCGCAGGCGCCCGCGCCCAAAAGCGGAAACTTGCCTGAAGCGAAGGCTCCTGTTATACCGGCACCTTCTGTTTATACCGTCTCCAATGCCGATGTTACCAGAACCATCCTCATCACGGGTGAGCTTCAGGCAGCGCGGTCTCTGGACATACAAGCGCCTGCCACCAAAGCCAGCGCCGCCAACGCCATCACATTCCTGGCCGAGGAGGGCAAACCCATCAAGAAAGGGGAGAAACTGGTCGAGTTTGATGCCTCGGCGCTGCTCAGCCAGATGACCGATCAGCAGCGTCAGTTAGACGAGGCTGCTCTGGGTATTGAGAAGCAGAAAAAGGATCTCGAGGCCCAGAGATGCGACCTTCTCAATTCCGTCGCCCAGGCCGAGGGTAACCTCAAGATTACCAAGCTCAACGCCGACATTCCCGTGGAACTTCAGCCAAACAACACCTACCTGAAGTACCAGAACGATTATGAGAAGGCGAAACTGGCCCTCACCAAGGCGAAAGAGCAATTGGCGAACTTCGAGGCCAACTACGATTCCCAGATTCGCCTGAAGGAAATCTCCAGATCTCAGCTGGAAATCGTGCTGAAGAGAATGCAGAACGACCTGGCGATTTTGTCGGTGGATGCGCCTCAGGACGGCGTGGTCATTTACGGCGACAACTGGGCAAGCAACCGCAAATACCAGGTGGGAGACATGGCCTTTCCGGGTCAAACCATCATTACCTTGCCGGACCTTTCAGGGATGAGGGTCGCCGGATTCGTCTATGACACCGAACTCCAGTTCCTCACGCCCGGCATGGCCTGCGAGATTCACCTCGATGCGGTTCCGGCCAAGTCCTGGCGCGGCAAGATCGCATCGCTTACCAGCGTGGCAGGGAAAAAGGGATTTGCCACTACGCAGAAAGTATTCAAGGCCATGATCCCTCTCGATGGCGTGGATCTGAATGTGATGAAACCCGGCATGACCGCCCGCGCGGAAGTCGTCTTGTCGATGGCGGCCGGTGTAATCGCGATCCCTCGCCAGCAGCTGGCTCTGGACGGTCAGGGCCGATATTATGTGCTCAAAGAAACGGGGCCCAAGACTCCTCCAACTAGAGAATTGGTGAAGGTCGGCGTTTTCGGCGACCAGATGGTTCAGATCCTTTCGGGAGTGAGCCTCGGAGATCGCCTGCTTCCGGTTCAGAAGACCTTGGGAGAATAACCAATGAAATCCAAGAAGCCCATTGCAATACTGATCGGCCTGGTCATCGTGGTTGCGGCCGGAATCTGGTTTTACCGGTCCACCACGGCCTCGGTGGTAGTAAGCGAGAAGGATCTTGTCACAGTGCCGCGTGTCGACTTTCCGCAGATCGTGGTCTCCTCGGGGCTGCTGGAAGCCAGATCCAGCCAGGCCGTCACGCCTCCCCTGGTCGGGGACACCAGAAGTTTCAAGCTGGTTCGCATGGTCGACGAGGGGAGCCAGGTATCTGAAGGCGACTTTCTCCTGGAGTTTGACGGCGCCGATTTCAGCAGGCGTTTGCGGGACGCCCAGACCTCCTTTCAGCGCTATCAGGAGACGTATCAGCAAAACCGCTCCAGATATGACAGCCAGGTGCGCGACAACAAGCTCAATCTGGATCAATCCAAGGCCGATCTGGAAAACCTCAAACTCAAGCTCAGTCAGCAGGCCGAACTCGAGAGCGCGCTTACCATCGCCATCACCAAGCTTCAAAGGGATATGAAGCAGACCCAGGTGGACATGCTCGAGAGGAAAATCAAGTACATGGATGAAAGCGCCCGCCTTGATATGCAGATTGCGCGCAGCAGCGAGGCGCATACCAAAAAGCAGATGGAAGACCTGCTCGACACCATGGACTCGCTCACTGTCCGGGCGCCCGTGGCCGGCGTGGTTATCTATAAACGCGATTTTAACAATGAACCTCCCGCGCTGGGCTCGAACGTCACTCCGATGAACCCGGTACTCGAGATTCCGGATCTCTCCACCATGCGCGTCAAGGTCCTGGTGGACGAGATCGACGCCGGGAAAGTCCGGATCGGCCAAAAGGCCCGCATCACCGTGCCGGCTCTCCAAGGCCTGGCATTCGACGGCAAGGTCATCGATATGAGCGCGATCCTCAAGCAGGCTAGCTACGATCGGGCCCAGAAGATCGCCGAGGCGCGCGTCGAGCTCGATCCGGGGCAGGATCTTTCACTCCTGCGGCCCGGAATGAGCGCGAATGTTCAGATCCAGGTCGGCATAATCTCGCAGGCTCTGGCCATTCCCTTGGGCTGCATCCAGGAGCGGAACGGGGGCTCGTACGTGCAGGTTTATGATCCGGTCAAGAAAGACTTCCAATGGCGCCAGATTGAACTCCAGGCCAACGATGAGGAGTTGGCGGTTGTAAGGGCGGGCCTGGGAGAAAAAGAGCAGATTCGTTCCAAACCCAAAATCTGAGGTTGATCATGGTATATCACGATCGGGATGATGACATAAGGAAAAAGGGGCCGGCTCGGCTGATCTTGAGGGTGGTCGGCATTCTCATCCTCATCGGCGCCGTGGTGGGCGTCGTGAAATACAAAAATGAGATCATGACGAAGATCAACAAGGTGCTCGCCCTGTCTAAAGACGAAGAGCCGATTCCCGTGTTGAGTCTGGAGCGGGGCCCCCTGCAGCTCGAGGTGCAGGCCAATGGTGAAATCGTCGGGCTCGAGAGTGTTCCGGTAGCGACGCCCAGTACTCGCTCCGGCACACTCAAGGTGGCATGGCTGATTCCCGAAGGTACCATGGTGAACCAGGGTGATCCACTGATACGTTACGACAGCACGGATATGCAGCTGAACCTCGAGCAGCAGAACAACACGCTCACGTCCAACGCGTTGAATACCAGGATCGATACTGGCAACCGGCAGTTGAACGAAAAGAGCATGGGTATCGATCTCACCACTGCGCAGATGGACTACGAGTACACGAAGTCGACCCAGGCGGAGGATCCTATGATCTTCTCGTCGTGGGAGATCATCAATGCTCAGCTCAACGCGGATTTTGCGAAATCAAAAATCGAAAACCTCGCGGCCAAGGGGAAGGTTCAGAAGCGCATCAACCGCTCCCAGGAGCAGGTTACAACGATCGCCAGAAACCGGGCCCAAACTGAGGTAGATATCATCAATCAGACCCTCGCTGTCATGCAGTTGCCTGCACCTAAAGCAGGGCTCGTCGTCTACCGGCGGGACCGCAGGGTCGATCCCAAGGTCGGAGATAACAGCCAGGCAGGGCAGGTCATGATTGATCTGGTCGACCTGAATGCTCTGCAGGCCAGGATCTATGTGCTCGAAAAAGAAGCCGGCAACCTGGCCAAGGGAAAGCCGGTAACTATCAGGTTGGATGCGCTTTCCGATAGGGAATTTCACGGCGAAGTGCGCACGGTCTCGTCTCTGGCATCATCGTTGGAGCGGAACTCGCCGCTCAAGTATTTCACGTGCGACGTGACCATCCGCGATGCCGGGCCCTATCTTCACCTGATCAAGCCCGGAATGGCACTGCAGGCCAGAGTGATCCTGGAGAGATATGAATCCTGCTTTATGGTGCCTTCCAGCGCGATTGACTTTAAAAATGACCAGGCTATCGTCTACATCAGGAAAGGCGATGGCTACGAGAAGAGAGCTGTGGTGATCGGCCTGGGAAAGCACGGCCAGGCGACGATCCTGAGCGGAGTGAACGATAAGGAACTGATCGCGCTGAGAAATCCGTTCGAACAGAAACAGTTGAAGCTGCCTGATTTCAGCAAAGCCTCCGCGTCCCAGCAGGGCAGGGGCAGGGGCGGACCCGGGCAGATGATGCAGCTGGATCGCGGTGGCGGCGGCGGTGGCGGCTACGGCGGCGGTGGTGGTGGTTATGGCGGCGGTGGCGGCGGCGGTGGTGGTCGAGGACGCTAACCAGACTGAAGAAGGACCCATAGATTATGTTTATGATGGAGAGTATTAAAGTCGCTCTGCAGAACCTGGGCCGGCGCAAGCTGCGCTCCTTTCTGACCATGCTGGGGATGATCTTCGGCGTCAGCGCGGTCATCGCGATGCTGTCGATCGGTGCCGGCGCCGAGAGCGAGAGCTTGAAGACGATCGAGAGCTTCGGCATCCGCAACATCATCATTTCGGCCAAGGATTTCAAACAGGAAGAGCTGAAACAGATCCGGACCGAATCTCTCGGGCTGCACATGCGCGACGTCGAGGCGATCGAGGCGGTTGTGCGCCCGAGGCCGCTGGTTTCGGCCAAGCGCATCGTCAAGTCCTGGCAGGTGGTTTCGGAAAGGGGGCGCAGCGACAGCCGCGTGCTGGGCGTCAGCAGCACCTATGCCGAAATCAACAACCTCAAGCTTCTTGAGGGGACTTTCTTCCTTCCCTTCGATGACGAGGCGGAGAACCAGGTTTGCGTGCTGGGAATCACGGCGAAGCAAAAGCTCTTCGGCTTCGGCAGCGCAGTCGGGCAACGGCTCAAGATCAACGATCAGTGGCTAACGGTCGTCGGAGTCCTGGCGGATATGACCGTGGGAACCAAGAAAGAGTTCGAGGGAGTCAAGATTCAGAATCCCAACAACGATATCTGCATTCCCATCTACACGTCCATCAAGAAATTCGACGTCGACGCGCTCGAGAACCAGCTCAACGAAGTCGTGGTCCAGGTTCCGAATGAACCGGGAGTGGACATCAAGGACCAGTCGGCATCGATCAACAGCCTTATGTCCACAATGCATCGTTATGTGGATGACTTCTCGCTCGTGGTGCCCGAGAAGCTGCTTGAGCAGAGTCAGAAAACACAGGCGATCTTCAATATCGTGATGGGAGCTATCGCCAGCATTTCGCTTCTCGTCGGCGGCATCGGCATCATGAACATCATGCTGGCCTCCGTGCTCGAGCGCACCAGTGAAATCGGGCTGCGGCGCGCCATCGGCGCCCGTAAGGCCGATATCCGCATGCAGTTTATTTCGGAAGCGGTGGCGCTCAGTCTCGCAGGCGGGCTCATCGGCATCGGACTGGGATGGGGCACCTCGAAGATGATCGCTATGTTCGCGGGTTGGACCACGATCATTCTGTGGTCATCCATCACCCTCTCTTTCGGAGTGAGCACAATGGTCGGCCTGGTCTTCGGGATCTATCCCGCGGTGCAGGCGTCCAACCTGGATCCGATCGAGTGTCTGCGTTACGAGTAGTTCCACGGATTTAAGCTCTCAACGCGGAGGCCGCAGAAATGCGGCCTCCGCGTTGAGATTTTTCTTCTCCCCGGATTACTTCCTCTCCATATATTTCTTGTAGAGAAGGGTGTGCTTGGTCTCCAGGCTGATGTCTCTGCCGGAGATGAACAGGTTTTTCACCTGGGTTCTGATCTCCAACAGATCGCCATCGGTAACGACCAGGTCGGCGATTTTTCCCGGTTCGATCGTGCCGATCTTGTCGGCAACCCCGAGAATCTCTGCCGGATTCAGTATGACAGCTTTCAGGGCTTCCTCGTGAGAAAGCCCGTAGGCTTGCGCAAATCCTGCCTCGTAAGGCAGGTTGCGCACGTCCGCCGCGCTCGGGGAGGTCAGTGCGAACTTCACCCCCGCGGCAGCCAGCTCCTTCGGCAATGTGAATCTGGCATCATACGGATCGTCCTGGCGCGTCGGAAGCGCCACAATTGAATCCAGGATAACCGGAACGTTCTCTTTTTTGAGCAGGTCGGCCACCTTATTCACCTCGCGGCCACCCTGAATTACGAACTTCAATTTTTCCTTGCGGGCAAACTCGACAGCGTTGCGTATGTCGCGCGCGGTCTGGGCCTGCATGAAGACCGTCATTTTTCCCGAAACGACCGGGATCAGGGCATCGAGCTGGCGGTCGCGTTCCGTTGCCGGATTGGTCTCACGCGCCTTGGCATAATGACGAGCCTTCTCCAGCAGTTCGGAAAGTTCGTTGATCTGCTGTTGCTGCTGACTCCCGCGAGCGGCTTCGCCTGTTGGCGGGGTTCCAGGGGCGCCGCCGCGTCCGCCTCTGCCGCCTCCGCTGCTGGGAAGGGCGAGAACCATGCCGGCGGATTTGAGCACCGCCATTTCATCGGCAGTCCACCCGTCCAGGTGGAGCAGCGCTGCCTGTCCGGCAATCATGCCCCCCGACGGCGCGCTGATTGCGGCAGTAATGCCGTTCACCCGTGCTACGGGGATCATCTCGCTGGCGGGGTGAACGGCGCTGAAGGCCAACAGCTGCGGCTTGAAATTGCCGAGATCGGCGGAATCGTTCATGACATCGACCGATCCTATCTCAGTGAGCCCGATGTTGCCCCAGGCATTTACCATGCCCGGGTAGACCTCCAGTCCTTCTCCTTTGATAATCTGCGCTCCCGCCGGCACTTTGATTGTCTTGCCGACAGCAGCGATCTTGCCGTCTACCACGAGCACGGATGCTTTCTCCAGAGTTCCTGCCGAAGAGAGGGTGAACACCTTGGCATTCTGGATCACGTAGGCGCGGTTGTCCGCCGCAGAGAGGGAAAAGACCGCGGCGATCAGTGCCATACCTGCAAGAAGAGTTGTGCAACGTTTGGTGAGATTAGCCATGGTTTTTTTCCTTTATTTATTGCGCTGAGGAACTTTGTCATTGGAAATGCCGGACGACGCCCCGCGGCCGGTGCCGGGGCGCCCCTGCGGCGCGTTTTTCTTATCCAGAGCCTCGAGTGTCTTGCGCTCCTCCTCCTTGCGCTTGCGCATCTCCTGGTCCTTTTGGATGTCGAAATAAACTTCGCCGTCAATAAGAGTCTTTTGAGCGACGGCATACACGCTCAACGGATGGTGATTCCAGATGACGAGATCCGCATCCTTACCCGGATCGATCGTTCCCACCCGGTCATCGATACGCAGCTCTTTGGCAGGGTTGAGGGTGACCAGCGCCAAAGCCTCCTGCTCAGTCAGCCCGCCGTATTTCATGCACCTTGCGGCTTCCTGATTCAGGCGGCGCGCCCTCTCGGCGCTGTCCGAGTTGATGGCTGCCAGGACTCCCTTGCGGGTCATGAGCGCGGCGTTGTACGGGATGGCGTCATAGGCCTCGACCTTGTAAGCCCATGAATCCGCGAATGTGGATCCTACCGTGCCATGGGCTGCCATTTCCTTGGCAATCTTGTAGCCCTCGAGCGCGTGCTCAAACGAGTCGATCTTGAAGCCAAACTCGTCGGCCATGCGCAGCATCATCATCATCTCGTCGGCTCGATAGCCGTGAACGAAAGTCAGACGCTCGCCGCGCAGGACTTCCGCCAGGGGCTCCATGGCCAGATCTTTTCTGGGCGGGATCGCGGTCTTGTCTCCTGCAGCGGCGCGCTTCCTATAATCATCCCACCTCCGCATATAGTCCCGAGCTTCGATGAAGGCCGTGCGGATCACGTCCTCGGTCCCCATCCTCGTGCCCGGGTAGCGTGACGCGGTCGCTCCGCTCCTCTTGACGTTCTCTCCCAGGGCAAACTTCAGCCCGGGCTTGGCGCCCTTGAACAAAAGCCCCTTGGCATCCTTGCCCCAGCGGAGTTTGATGATCGCGTTCGTGCCGCCGATCGGGTTGGCACTGCCGTGCAGCGTGTTCGTGGCGGTGACACCGCCGGCGAGCTCGCGGTAGATGTTGACGTCGGTCGGATCCAGCACATCCTCGATCGCCGTCATGGAAGTGACTGCGAGAGTCCCCTCATTGATGCCGCCTGAGATTGCGATGTGCGAATGCGGGTCGATGATGCCGGGCGTAACGAACTGGCCGGCGGCATCGATCACGGTCGCGCCCGCGGGCACGGTGACATTGGGCCCGACTTCGGCGATCTTGCCATCACGGATCAGGATGGATCCCTTGGGAATATTGCCGTGTGAAACCGTGAGGATGGTTGCATCCCTGATGACGGTCAACCCTGAACCGGCAGTCTGCTGATCGGTCGCCGGCGCCCAGGCAACGCACGCCCCCAGGAGGACTGTCAGGAATATGAATTTTCTCATGTCGACTCCTAAGTTGTTTGACATAGGTTTCCTCGCTTCCGAATCAGCGGCCCGGGCCGCCCTGGCGACCGGATCCGCCAGTGGTTGGTGCCGGGGCTTCCACGATGTCGTACTTCTGTCCGTCCACAAATGCGTACTTAACCCTGGTCTTCTCGTCAAAGATGTCGCCCGTGGCCAGGATCAAGTTGGCGGTCTTGTTTTTTTCGATGCTGCCGAGCCGATCCGACACGCCCAGGAGTTCCGCAGGGGTTAAGGTCAGAGCCCGGACCGCAACCTCCTTATCCAAACCCGCTTCGATGGCCCGTCCGACATTGCGGATGAAATCCCGCGGGTTGGCGATGTCGTCGGATACAAAAGCGAAGCGCACTCCGGCCTTAGCCAGCAGGGCTGCGTTGGACGGAGCTTCAACTCTGCGGCGCAGGCTCTCCAACTCCTCCCTGACGTCAGGGTCGGTGGTGGCTGGGCGCTCGGGGTACTTGACCGCGAGCAGGATGGGGAGATTGCGGCTTTTTAGAAGCGGCGCTATCTTGCCGCCTTCGGCACAGCCCGCGAGGACGAGGTTGATCTTAAATGAGTCCGCGAGATCCAGCGCCCGCTGAATCTCTTGGGGGGTATTGGCCGGCATGACCACCGGCAGCTCGCGCTTCAAGGCCGGCTGAAGCGCCTCCAAAGCCCGGCTGTACTCAGGGCGCTCTGCTCCAGGTGTAGCCCGGTAAACACTCCAGGCAGTGGCATATCGATTGGCGTCCAGCAGCGTTTGCTTTACGAAAGCGATGATACCCATAAGCGAACCCGGGTAGCCGCCTCCGCCCCCACCGGCACCGCCTCTGCCGGCAACGTTGATGTAGAAGGCAACGGGGGTCTTGACCACCATCGCTCCGACTTCAGTGCCGGTGAGGTTGACCAGCGTGCTTTGACCGGGGAAAAAGCCGCGGCGGGGCGTGACCATCGTTGTTGTGACGCCGGCGGCACGTGCCGCAGCCACCTTGCTATTGGCCGGATTGAGCACCTCCAGGGCCTGCCGGTAAGGCGTCAAACCCTGCCTCTCGTCGGGGGGAATCGCCGGTTGCTGTGGCTGTTGCTGCGCGCCACGTCCCGTAACGGGAGGCGTTGCTGCTGCCGGCGTCGTCTGGCGGGCCTGTTCCTCCAGTCCGATATCGGAAAACGCATCAATAAAACCGGGGTAAACCGTCAAGCCCGTGGCGTCAATCACCCTGGCATCGGCAGGGACTGCTACATTGGCGCCCACGGACTCGATGATGCCGCGGCGCAACACAATAGTGCCCTTCTCGATCGGTGCGCCGGCCACAGGGATAATCCTGGCGTTTGTCACTGCAAACACCGGGGGCTCTCCTGTTTTCACCACGGTGGCAGTTGCCAGGAGCACGACCGCCAGGCAGGCAATCATGAACAGGCACCACATCGCGCGGCGGGACAGAAACCGCATGCGTGAAAGCCTCATGCAGACTCCTCCTTTTTAAAATGTGGGTAAAGGATTCCGGGCATGCCGGAACGAATGAAACGGTCTGAAAACGACGGCCCATCTTACACTAGAGCCGCGAAAAACAGGAGTCATAAGTCATGAAGAAGAAGTCAGGAGACAGGAGTCGGGAGTCAGAACGAGCAGCCAAGGCTGAAAATGGCGCAACAAGGTGTGGTTCGCCGGACCGTCACGCATGAGAATCGAGGGCCGGGAATTCCTGGCTCCCGGCTACTGCTTCCTGCGAAGGAGTACATAGATGGCGCCGACGCCACCGTCCGCGTGAGGAGCGGAGGCATAGGCGACCACATGATGGGACATGCGGCGCGTGGCCAACCAGCGCTGCAAATGCTCCTTGAGCACAGCCTTGTCGCTGGACGAGTTGATGCCGCGGCCATGGACGATTTTGACGCAGCAGGAGCGCTCTCGCGACATGCGGATAATGAACGCCTCCACAGCCTCTCGCGCCTCGATACGGCTCAGACCGTGGAGGTCAATATAGCCTTGAATCGAATACGCGCCGTTGCGCAGGTTTGGGAGAAACCGCCGGCCTGCAATGCCTACCCAGCCTTCGATATACTCGGGGTGATCCAGGAGTGGAGGCGGCGCATCGCTGTCGACTGCCTCCTGAAAGAGATGCATGTCTTCGGCTTCCGAATCTGTCGTGATCGTGGGAGGAACTGAAGTAGTGGGGGCGGGATCGCGGCGCCAGGCGATCCGAGCCACCCCCTCCATCGCTCGTTCGAAGACCTGATCGGCATCCTCCGGTGCCGTTTCGGTTTTGGGATCTGTGGAGGGCGCCGCCGGCGGCTTCGACAAGGCAGTTTCTTCCGTGCGCAACCCGATTCCAGCCTTCTGTATGAGATCTGCCAGTTCAGTGAAGGGGCGGTGTCCCGATGCGGTACCGGATTCTCTCTTCCGTTTCTCTGCCATGACGATAAGCGCAAACTCAGATCATGATACACCCCGAAGGTAGTTACGAATGACACGAATTATCTCTCGTACCTTGACATTCACGTAAGAATTGACTATCGTGTGCAGTCTCTTTGGGGTAGGTGTATCGCCCAAGGGTTTTCGGAGTGCGAAAGGAGAATGGTAATGCTTACTTTGACCGCTACAGCGATTGATAAGGTCAAGGCAATCATGGCGGAACGTGGTGAGGAGGGCGGCCTTAGAATCGCTGTCATCGGCGGCGGATGCTCCGGATTCCAGTACCAGATGTCCTTGGACGCGGAAGCGAATGCGGATGACAAAGTCATCGAACAGGGCGGGTTAAGAGTGTTCATTGATGCGCGTTCCTTGCTTTATCTGGAGGGCACAAAGGTCGATTATGTTGACGGACTGAACGGCTCCGGCTTCAAGTTCGACAATCCCAACGCGCGCGGCACGTGCGGGTGCGGTGAATCCTTTAACGCATAAGCCGGCGGAGCTAAACGGGAATCTCGGAAAGCGCGGGCTCATGGATGCCCGCGTTTTTCATTTTCCGTGGGAACTGGGCAAGAAGGGGTCAGAAATCAGAAGAAAAAACGGTCCATACGTTGTGCCGAGATTGGCCGGCTCTGCCTGAGTTTTGGTTTTTCCTCGTGCGGCTTATGGACGCACGAGCGTAGTTTTTTGTTCTGACTCCTGGCTCCCCAAAGGAACAACACCTTGGCAGACAGATCGCGGCTGGATCGGTTGGCTCTCGTCGGCATAAAACTGCGTCCCCGCCTGGGGGTCACCCCGGGCGAACGGCGCTTCCCTCAGTTTTGCACTGCCGACCTCACTATCTGGGGCGACTTCGAGGCAGCGGCCTCCACTGATGAGCTGGCCGCTGCGTTGGACTACAGCAGAATCCTGGCAAAAGTGATTGAAGTGGCCCACCAGCGCGAGTACAACTTGCTGGAGACGCTCGCCTACCGTCTGGGGCGCGCCGTGCTGGAAGCTTTTCCTGCGCAGCGTGTAAGCGTTAAAGTGCGCAAGCAGCCCGCAACTCTGACGGAGAAGCTCGATCACGTCGAAGTGGAGGTCGAGCAACCGTGAGATATTTGTGCGATTGAGTTCTTACCTGGATCAGGTTATGCAAATCGGGGAGTTTGCGAAACAAGCCGGTGTCAGTGTCCGGGCCATTCGCTATTATGAAGAGCTCGGTTTGATACGTCCGGAAAAGCGCAGCCGGGGAGGCTTCCGCCTGTATGGCCCTGAGAACCACAAGCGGTTGGCGGTCATCAATTTTCTCAAGGACATGGGACTTTCGCTCACTGAGATTCGTGAAATTCTGTTGGCGAAGAAGCCCTCGGGTGGAGACAAGTCCACGGTGAGCTTTCTGCTGCGAGTTTTCAGCGAGAAACTGCAAATGCTGGAATCCAAGATTGCCTCGCTGCAGGCCATGAGGGCTGAACTCGCAAAGGCCATCAAAATTCTGCACTCCTGTGAGAACTGCAGCAGGAAAGTTTTGCTCGATGCACTGTCTTGTGACGACTGCCTCTGTCTCGCCCCGATCGAAGCAGTCCCTGAGACTCTCAAGGTAATTCTGCACTGAGACGGTTTTGAATTTGGTTTTTTGGCATGCGGATTTTGGATTGACTGCAAATCCAAAATTGGCATCCCAAAATCCAAAATTGGGAAGGACGGGATATGGCGGAAGTTGATGGGAATGCTCCCGGATTCTTCACCTCGAAACTGGAGCGCGTGATCGGCTGGGCGCGCAAATACTCGATCTTCCAGTACCCCTTTGTCACGGCCTGTTGCGGCATGGAGTACATGTCCACGGCGTCGGGCCATTATGATATGGACCGGTTCGGCGCAGGTCTGCCGCGGTTTTCGCCACGCCAGGCCGATGTGCTTTTTGTGGTGGGAACCATCAGCCACAAAATGGCTCCCGTTCTGCGCCGGGTCTACGACCAGATGTGCGAGCCGAAGTGGGTAGTGGCCTTTGGCGTCTGCACCTGCACCGGGGGCTTCTATGACAACTACGCTACCGTACAGGGAATTGACACGATCATCCCAGTCGACATCTATATTCCGGGCTGTCCGCCCCGGCCGGAGGCGGTGCTCGACGGCCTCATGAAACTGCAGACCAAGATCGAGAAACAGAAGCAGCTTTACTAGGAACAGCCATGGAAACGATCAGCGCGAGCGCAACCAGAGAGACGAGGAACATGCTCTTGAATATGGGACCTTCGCATCCCGCGATGCACGGGGTCATACGCCTGATTACGGAGCTGGAAGGCGAAAAGGTCATAAAGGTGCAGGCCGAGATCGGTTATCTGCACCGCGCATTCGAGAAGAGCTGCGAGAACTCGAGCTGGACTCAGGCGATGCCTTACACGGACCGGCTGAATTACGTCTCGCCGTTGATCAACAACTTCGGTTATTGCGGGGCTGTGGAGAGGCTCCTGGGAATCGAAATCACGGAGCGCTGCAAGTATATCCGGGTCCTCATGAGCGAGGTGTCGCGTATCACCGATCATCTGACCTGCATCGCAGCCTCGGCCATGGAGCTTGGAGCCATGACCGCCTTCCTCTACCTCATGAAGGCGCGCGAATACCTGTACGAAATCGTGGAGGAGGTTACCGGCGCGCGCCTGACCGTATCCTACGGGCGGATCGGGGGCGTCAAGGCGGACTTGCCCGCCGGTATCGAGGTGGCCCTCGCAAATGCTCTCAAGCAGACGGAGAGAGAGCTGCTGGAGGTGGACAAGCTGCTGACCAAGAACCGGATCTGGGTCGATCGCACGCGCGACGTGGGGGTACTTACCAGGGATAACGCAATCACCCACGCGATCACCGGACCGCTGGCGCGCGCCGCCGGCATCAACTACGACGTCCGCAAAGCGTTTCCATATTTTGTCTATGACCGGATGCAATTCGACGTCCCCTTGGGAGAGCGCGGCGATAACTATGACCGATATCTGGTGCGCATGGAAGAAATGCGCCAGAGCATCCGCATCATCCGCCAGGCCTTGCGTGAGATGCCCGGGGGAGCGGTTTCTGTGGATGCCCAGGGGAAGGTGATGGAATCGTTCGACCTGGTCGACGAAGCGAAGTTGGGGCATACGGCTGGCCTCGTCAATGTGGTCAGCACAGTGGAACCGACCCTGGACGGCACCGAAAAGCGCTTTCAGCCTCGGATGGCACCACCGGACCGAACGGTCATCCTGCCGAGCAAAGAGGATACCTATGGGAACATCGAAGGACTGATCAACCACTTCAAACTGATCATGGACTATCACGGGATGCGTCCACCCGCAGGCGAGGCGTATTTTCCCGTCGAAGGCGCCAATGGCGAACTGGGATTCTATGTGGTCAGCGATGGAGGCGACCGGCCCTATCGCGTGCGCTGCCGGCCTCCATGTTTTTTCAACATGGCAGGGCTCCACACCATGCTCGAAGGATACATGGTGGCGGACATCATCGCGACCTTCGGCAGCATCAACATGATTGCCGGCGAACTCGACCGATGAGTGCGTGATCGAATACCAACGCAGAGGGTGCAGAGGACGCGAGGACCGATCCTTTCCGCTGCGTGGTCAGCGTCCTCTGCGTTGATTTATCGAAGGTGACAATGCTTGGCGGAATGCACAACAGATTGGGCCTGCTGTCCAGTTACCTGCTCAAGCGGGCGCGGGTGCCCGGCGGTCCGTTGACGCTGGCGATCGAAAGCACCGCCAAATGCAACCTGTTCTGTCCCATGTGCCCAAGGGAATATCTGTATTTCCCCCCCAAGGATATGGACCTGGCCCTGTTCCGGAAGATCATTGACGAGGCCAAGGAGTTTCTGGAGTTTGCCGTGCCTTACGGGGTCGGCGAGCCGCTCCTGAACCCGGAGATTTACGAGATGATCTCCTACTGCAGGAAGCTCGGTGTTCCTACGGGGATCTCGACCAATGCCACGGTGCTGAATGAGAAGGCTGCACACAGGCTGATCGAAGCCGGGCTCGACTACATCATCTTTGCTTTTGATGGAGCCAGGCCGGAGACCTTCGCGAAGTACCGGAAGGGGGCGGATTTCGACAAGGTCCGCGGCAACATCCTGACCTTCCTGCGAGTAAAGAAGGAAATGCGCTCCCGGATCTTCTGCATCATTCAGGTGGTCCGGCTGAAGGATAACAGTCAGGAGATTCCAGATCTGGTGCGCATGTGGCGCGTCGAGGGGATCAATGAAGTGCGCATTAAAAAAGACGAGGTCCATAACGAAGGAAGCGCCATTCCGGGAGACGACGGCTCGCGGCCGCCGCTGCGGCATCCGTGCTATCTGCTCTGGCGCGGCCCGATGTACATCCACTACGACGGTACCGTTTTCCCCTGTTGCTATATCTATCCGGATCAGCCCGTCGGCAATGTCAAGAGGGAAACTCTCTCGCGGATATGGAACTCGGAAAAAATGGTTCAGCTCCGGCAGGCGCACATCGATGGCGATTTGAGCAGCTACAAGGCTTGCCTGAACTGTTCTGCGGCCCGGCCCAGGCTGGCGGTAACCACGGCCAGTTTTCTGATCAATACCCACACGGTCAGAAAGGCGATTCCGTTTTTCGAACGCCTGGCGCAAATGCGCAACATTTCGGTGTTTGAGACGCTTAAATAACTTGAGGTTGTTGCCGATGCCCAACCGCCCCTCAAAGGTCTTCAGCTTCACCGAGGTCAACCAGCTGGTCCCCAAGGTCGCGGACCTGACGGAACAGGTGATTCACGAACTGGACAACATCCGGCGGCGCAGCCGCCCGGATGCGGAATCCGGCAGTTCGTCGATATCCGACGCGGTCCTGAAAGAAGTGGAGGAAGCACTCCAGGGCTGGTCCGAGGGTGTAATCGAGCTGGGCGGCAATCCTAAGGGCTATTTCACCGTCGACTTTCAGTCGATCGATCCCGAGCTGCTCTATTGCTGGAACTACGGTGAGGACAAGATCTGCTACACCCACAAGGTGTGGGAGAACTTCAGCCATCGGCGCCCCCTTACCGAGAGCATTGACGCCTCCGGGGAACACCTGAAGTGGGTGAACTGATATATACTTGATGCGATGGTGCCGGAGAGTGCGCGATGGTAATGCTGAAATCCAAACGCGAAATAGAGATCATGAGGGATGCCGGCCGGATCGTAGCCGAAATTCTGCTGATTTTGCGGGATCGCTGCCGGCCCGGGACTACGACCAGGGATTTGGATCGGATCGCCGAGGAAGAAACGCTCAAGAGAAATGCGCACCCCGCCTTCAAAGGCTACCGAGGATATCCGGGGAGCCTGTGCGCCTCCATCAATCAGGAAGTGGTCCACGGGATTCCGGGGAGCCGTGAGCTGAAGGAAGGGGACATCATCGGGCTGGACTACGGCGTGCTCTATAACGGTTATTATGGCGACGCAACGATCACGGTTCCCATCGGGCAGGTCCCGCGGGAGGTGCAGGACCTGCTGCGCGTGACCGAGGAGAGCCTGTACCTGGGCATCGAACAGACCGTGGCGGGCAACCATCTCATCGACATCTCCTGCGCCATCCAGACGCATGCTGAATCTCACGGGTACTCGGTGGTGAAGGAACTCGGCGGGCACGGCATCGGCAAGCGGATGCATGAAGAACCGATGGTGCTCAACTACGTCACCGACGGACGCGGGATCAAACTCCAACCCGGACTCGTACTCGCGCTGGAGCCCATGGTGAATCTCGGCACGGACAAAGTGATCACGCTGGCGGATGGCTGGACCGTCGTGACTGCGGATGGGCAGCCGTCAGCGCACTTCGAGCATACAGTCGCGGTCACTGAAACCGGGCCCGATGTCCTCACCAGGATTACCTAGCCGGCTCAATCGGCACGCCGCCAGTACCTCGAGGACTTCGAGGAAGTCCTTTTGATTCCTCCGCGGGCGTAGAGGCATTTGCAGTATCGTTTTCGTTGGTGGTCTGTCTCGCTTACCGGGCTGAAAATGTTCGACAAAATCATTGATTTCATGCGCTGCCCGCGGTGTGCGGAAACGCCCTTGAAGCCTGCTGCGGGGGGAGTAAGGTGCCCGGGATGCTCAGCGCGATATCCATTCCGGGATGGAATCCTGGATCTGATGGGGGACGACGAGCCCGAGAGGATCACGCCCTTCCAACGCATCATGCAGACGCCGATTGTAGTTTCCGTTTACGAGGGCTGGTGGCGCCGCCTGGGATATTTCATCGCCAGCTCACGACCGTTCGAGAAGGAGGTTCAAACCATTCTGCGGCTTCAGCAGGGGCGCGAGACGGGACGCGTGCTCGATCTGGCTTGCGGCACGGGAGTGTTTACGCGGCCGCTTGCGCGCGGCACTCAAGGTGTTGTCGTCGGCCTGGATCTCTCCTGGCCGATGCTGCGCCACGCCCGGCGGTTGCTCGAAGGCGACGATCTGCGCAATGTTGTTCTGATGCGCGGCACCGCTTTCCGGCTCCCCTTCATCAGCGGCACTTTCCAATACATCAACTGCTGCGGAGCGCTGCATCTCTTTGACCAGCCTGATTTGGCTCTCAAAGAGATCGACCGTGTACTCCACTCGGCCGGACACCTGTCGGTTCAAACTACGATCCGGCCCGAGCACTCTGGAGGGGTCACTTACTTCCTGGAGCGGTTCATCCGTTTCGGCTTCTTCAATGAAACCGAGCTGCGCGAGCGGGTGCGCCTCCACGGTCTCAAAATGTTGGCGAGCGAACGGCACCGGATCAGCTACACCTTCCTGGCCCGCCGGATTTCATGAAAATCTCAACGCAGAGGATGTTGGGATCGCAGAGCATCGGTGGAACTTGAAACCCGGCTCTCCGTGCGTCTGCTGCGGTGAGATTTTAGGGGATCGGATCGCTGTGCAATGATATGATAAGGGGGCGTCATACCCCATTGGATACGTCCGCAAGGAGGGGGAGGAGCTTCGTCATGCCTGCGAAACAGCTCGATGAAGAAAAGGACCTGTTTTACGATTACCTGCGCCAGAACAGCTTGAAAAAGACCCATCAGAAGGACCTGATCCTTGAGACCTTCCTCGGCAACGAAGGGCATTTGAGCGTCGAAGATATCTACGCCCTGGTAAAGAAAAAGGACAGGAAGGTCGGCATAGTAACCGTGTTCAGGACACTGAAATCCCTGACCGCCTGCGGGATAGCCAAGGAAATCACCCTCGGGGATGGCTTGACACGTTTCGAGCACTGCTACCATCACCCTGGGCACCACCACATCGTGTGCACGAAATGCCACAAGGTGATCGAGTTTGTGTCGCCCGAGCTGGAAAGGATTCAGCAGGGGATCGTGGCCAGGTACCATTTTCAGCCGTCGCACCAGCGCATTCAAGTCTATGGGGTCTGCCAGGATTGCCGAGAGCAGCGACAGGCCCATCAGGGGCCGAAGCCGGACACGGGAAAGGTTTTTGCGCGGGACGCATTGAGGATGGCACTGGCCATGCAAAAACAGGGGTTGGAATTCTACCGGTCTGCCGCCGGGCACAACCAGGATCCCACCGGACGCACAGTCTTCGAGACCGTGGCACGTGAGGAGGAGGTTCATGCACAGGAACTGGAGCAGGAGCTTGAGCTGATGCACAGGCAGGAGAAGGGCCTGGAAGATGCTCCGGTCTTCCTGCACTTCGACACGTGCGAACTGCAGCAATTGGTGCCGTGCCTGCAGGGCAACTTGGTCGGTGGGCAGATGCTTCTGGATGCGCGCCGCGCGCTGGAAGTCGCGATGCAGCTGGAAAATCGCGCCGCAGGATTTTTTAAAGAGTATGCAGAGAAATTCGGGGACACGGAAGGGAAACGCATTTTCCAGCGATTTGCCGAACAAGCCATGAAGCACTGCGCCTCCATGGGTCACCGCGCCGAAACAATGGTTGCTGCGCAGTAAGATAGAACTGCCACGAATGACAGGGTGTGGAATATCCGCAACCCAAAGCCTTAACGCAGAGGCTGTAGAGGGTGTTCGCCTCTGCATCACTTTTCTCTGCGACCTCTACGTTGATCTTTTGCTTTTCTTGCATAAATGGCAAGGATCTGCAGGTACGTAGTACGAATCACGGGAAGGCAGAATTCGTCCCGCGTCCGCGGGCATCTGCAGTTATTTCTTCTCGGCGCCCTCAGGGTGCTCAGCCTTGAGGTTTTTCGGATGCGTCCTAATCGTAACACGTAACTGCATTCGATTTCGCAGTCAGGCTGGACTTCGCGTCGTGAATTGACTATCATCCCTCATCTTATGGGTCAGCAAGCTCTCGGGTTCGTCCAGCGTTTTTATGTGCGTGAAGTAGTGCAGGGCCTGGTACTCACGGCACGACACTTCTTTGTCAACATGCCACGCCACTTGGCTCGCGGATTCGGGTTCAAGGTAGGCAAAGGGGGAACCGTTACCTACGAATACCCTGAAGAACGCAGGCCGTATGCCAGGAGGCTGCGCACCCGCCATCGCCTGATGAAGCGCAAAGATGGCACGCCGCGATGTGTCGCGTGCATGATGTGCGAAACCATCTGCCCGGCGCGCTGCATTCACATCGTGGCCGGCGAACACCCGGATCCCAATATCGAGAAGTTGCCTACGGTGTTTGACATCGATCTCGGCACCTGTGTCTTCTGTGGTTTTTGCGTTCAGGCCTGTCCGGAAGACGCCATCCGGATGGATACGGGGATCGTCGAGCTGGCTGCCTACACCCGCGAGGGCCTGCTTTACCACATGGATCAACTCCTCGCCTGAGACGGCCTTGGCCGCAGAAAATTTCGACGCAGAGGACGCGGATCTTTGACAGGCTCAATTCCGAACTCTCTGCTCCCCTCCGTTTCCCCTGCGCCGATCTTTCGCTTTTCGCGTTTAAGGTTTTTTCTTGCGGACGGCGATCAACTGGGCGGCAATGCTGACGGCGATCTCCTCGGGCGTTTCCGACCCGATGTCGATTCCCACAGGGGAATTGACACGCGCGAACTGCTCCGGGGCGATTCCCTCTTTTTCGAGCGCGTCAAAGAAAAGTTTGACCTTTCGCGCACTTCCCATCAGGCCAATGTATTTTGCCGGCGACTTAAGGGCGTAGCGGAGGCAGGCCAGGTCGTACTGGTGGCCGCGGGTCACGATCAGCAGATATGACGACTCGTTCACGGGCAGCCGGCGGAACGCCTCTTCCCAGCCATCCACATGCAGGGCTTCGGCATAGGGAAATCGCTCGCGATTGGCGTATTTAATACGGTCATCGACCACTACGATGCGGAACCCGATGGTTTTCGCAATCTCCGCCAAACGCTGGCCCACGTGACCCGCCCCGAAAATGACGAGGGTTGGATCGGGAAGGATCGGTTCCACATACACCTCCATGCTTCCGCCGCAAATCATGCCGCCGTCTTCCGCATCGTCGCCGGTCAGATCAAATTTCAGCACTTGTGGCTTCCCGCACCTCATAGCCGCCAGGGCTTCACGACAGACCTCCGCTTCCGTGCATCCGCCCCCGATGCTTCCCGTGCGCCGGCCGTCTTCGTAGATCAGCATTTTGGCAGCATCCCTGCGGGGGGTGGAACCCTTGCGCACGATGACGGTTGCCAGTGCAGCCCGAAGCCCCTGGCGACGGATTTGGACGATTTCCTCGTAGATATCTTCGGCCATGCGACGGGATTATGCCTTACCTCAAAAACAAAAGCAAAATCCGTGGCCGACATTGCTTTGATTGCGCCCGCTTCATGGTGATATTTTTTTGAAATAGCGCGGTACGGGTGATAGTATCGGACTCCGTTGTCGGGCGTGAGAGCGCCCGTAACTCTTTAAACATGAATTCATAGAAGGTGATACTTGAATACTGAATCCATCACTTTTGATGTGGCTGTCATCGGAAGCGGACCGGGTGGATACGTGGCGGCCATCAAGGGGAGCCAACTCGGGCTGAAAGTCGCCCTCATCGAAAAATATGCGAAGTTCGGCGGCACCTGCCTGCACTGGGGATGCATCCCGACCAAATCGCTGCTTTACAGCGCCGAGCTCTATGACAAAACGCTCAAGGGCAGGGAATTCGGCATCCTGTGCAAGGACATAAAGCTCGACTTCCGCCTGGCCGTGGCGCGCAAGGACAAGATTGTCAAGAAGCTGGCAATGGGAACGGCTTTCCTGATGAAGAAGAACCGAATAACGACCTTCCAAGGCAGGGGAACCATAACCGCGCCTGGAACCGTACAGGTTGAGGGCGCAACTCCTGCCGAGGTGAAAGCCCGAAATATCGTGATTGCCACCGGTTCCGAAGCGATGCTCCTTCCCGGTCTGGAGTTGGATGGGCACGCGATCTTGACGAATAAGGAAATACTGGATATCGGCAGTGTTCCCAAGTCATTGCTTGTGGTGGGTGCGGGTGCGGTCGGGATCGAGTTTGCCTCGTTGTTCGGGCGCTTCGGTTCCGACGTCACGATCGTCGAGATGCTCCCCCGCATCCTGCCGCTGGAGGACGCGGAGATTTCCGGGGAGTTGCATAAGCTGCTGTCCAAGAGGAGAATCAAGGTGTTGACCGGCTCGCGTCTGGAAAACATGGCCGTGCAGGATGGCAAGGTCGTTGCCACGGTGACGGTTTCAGGCGGTGAAGCGCAGACGATTGCGGCAGAAAGGGCTCTGATCGCCGTGGGACGCAGGCCGGTGACCGAGGGAATCGGCCTTGAAACCTTGGGCGTGGCCACCATAAATGGGCGCATCCCGGTCGGTGCTCATATGGAGACGAACGTGCCGGGCGTGTTCGCCATTGGGGATGTGGTGCCGACACAGCAATTGGCTCACCTTGCTTCTCATCAGGGAATGCTCCTCATGCGCCATCTGGCCGGTGAAAACACTGTTGCCATCAATTACGACCAGGTCCCGAACTGCACCTTCTGCCATCCCGAGGTGGCCAGCGTAGGGCTGACCGAGCACGATGCGCGTGACCGGGGTTACGATGTGGTAACGAGCAGATTTCCCTTTGCGGCTATCGGGAAAGCCTCGATTCTCAGCGAAAATGACGGCTTTGTGAAGCTGGTCTGCGACAGGAAGTACAATCAGATTCTTGGCGTCCACATGATTGGGCCGCATGTTACCGAACTCATCGCGGAAGGGACGGCCGCGCTGGGCCTAGAGGCCACAGCCGAGGACCTGTCCCACCTGATCCACGCCCATCCCACGGTCTCCGAAGCCGTTATGGAAGCGGCAGAGGCGATCTACGGGGCAGCGATCCACTTTTGAGCGCTTTGGTGAGCGGAGCCGACAAAACCTGCTACGCCGTCCTCTTCCAGGAGCGCGTGGAATATGCGCGTGCGCTCGCGTTGCAGATGAAGATCTGCGCACTCAAAAAAGAGGGATTTGCGCCGGACGTTCTACTGCTTCTGGAACATCCTCCGGTTATCACGCTCGGGCGCAACGGCGACTGGCACAACCTGGTGGTCGCGGAAGAGACATTGAAGGCAAGGGGCGTGAGCCGCTATCACGTGGATCGTGGCGGTGACATCACCTTCCACGGCCCCGGCCAAGTCGTCGGATACCCGCTCCTGAAGCTGGAGCGCCACGAACAGGATGTGCACCGCTATATGCGGAATCTCGAAGAAACGATGATCCGCACCCTGGCCGAGTACGGCATCGTGGCGCGCCGGGAGGAGAAGCTGACCGGCGTCTGGACGGATTCGG
Organism: Terriglobia bacterium; assembly: GCA_020072565.1. Lineage (NCBI taxonomy): Bacteria > Pseudomonadati > Acidobacteriota > Terriglobia > Terriglobia bacterium. The sequence continues at coordinate 2,144 of JAIQGI010000030.1, read as the reverse complement.
GTAAGATCTGCGCCATGGGCGTCCATATCAGCCGCTGGGTGACCAGGCACGGTTTCGCATTAAACGTGAACACGGACCTTTCTTTTTACGACCTGATTGTTCCCTGCGGTCTGCAGGGCAAACAGGTCACTTCGATGCGGGCAATTCTCGGACGGGAAGTGGACCTGCCGGCAGTCGAGGACAGGCTGACGGTGCATTTCGGGCAGGTTTTTGGACGGCAGATGGTTCCGGCGTCTGAAAAGGACCTTGCCGCAATGAACCCGAATTTCACGAACCTGATTCCATAGCATGCGGGGGATTCATGTTGACCAATGTGATTATGCCGCAAATGGGGGAATCCATCTTCGAGGGGACTCTCACGAAGTGGTTAAAGAAGGTCGGCGACCAGGTTGCCAGAGATGAACCTCTCTTTGAAGTGTCGACGGATAAGGTCGATTCCGAGATCCCATCCCCGGCAAATGGCGTCTTGAGCGAGATAGTTGTTCCGGAGGGTCAGATCGTCAAGATCGGTGGCGTGGTCGCGATTATTGAGGAAGCAAAGACCGCTGTCATGGAGACGCCCGCAGTCACCGAGCCCGTCGTCGAGCCTGTGCCGGAACAGGCAAGTGAGGCGATCGTATCTCCCCAAGAGGCGTCACCGGCCGGAGAACACGCGCCCGAAGCAGAAGCGCGATTGATTGCCGTTGAACAGCAGGCGCCTGTTGTGGCGGCAGAACCCGAGGCGGCTCCCGTCGAAGAAGCAGCGCCTGCCGTCGAGGTTGAGCCCGCGCCGAGCGAGGTACCGGAGGTCGCACCACAGCCGGCGATCGCCACGGAACCTTTGCCGTTCATCCACACCTCTCCTCTCGTGCGCCGGATTGCCCGGGACTACGACGTTGAATTGTCGGAGATCGAAGGGACAGGCCTGTCGGGACGAATCACAAAGGAAGATGTTTTCAGCCATCTTGAGCGGGCCGGTAAAAAGGTACCGCGCACTGCGCCGCGGCCGCCGGCGGCCGCGCTCCGGACCGAGGAGCCGCGCGCTGTGGTTCCTCCCCTTCCTGCTGCTTTCACTCCAAGAGTGCCCGAAAGCATACCGGCCGTCGCACCCGCAGGGCCGGCCACTGCCGAAACTACTGCACCGCAGCAAGGAGTGCCCGAACCGGCAGCGCTGATCGAAGTTCCCAAGTCTTATGGCGAGACCGAAACGGTCACAATGACCCCCATGCGCAAAGCGATTGCGGATCACATGGTCCTCAGCCGGCGGACTTCAGCGCACGTGCAGACAGTCTTCGAGGTCGACATGACTTCGATAGTACAGGTGCGCGAAACGCACAAAGATGAGTTCGAAGCGCGCGTGGGATTCAAACTGAGCTTCACGCCATTCTTCGTCAAGGCGCTCGTGGATACCGTACGCGAATTTCCGATCCTGAATTGCTCGGTGTCCGGCGACAAAATCATCTTCAAAAAGACAATCAATGTAGGCATTGCAGTCGCCCTCGATACGGGACTGATTGTGCCCGTGATCAAGGATGCCCACCTGAAGTCTTTCACCGGTCTGGCGCTCGCGATCCGCGACCTGGCCGAGCGCGCCCGTGCCCGGAAGCTCAAACCCGAAGAAGTCCAGCAGGGAACAATCACCATCACCAATCCCGGCATTTACGGATCGCTTTTCGGCACCCCGATCATCAACCAGCCGCAGGTGGCGATCCTGGGCGTAGGGAGTCTGGAAAAGCGGCCGGTCATCATCAACGACGCCATAGCGATCCGCACCATGGTCTACCTAGCACTTTCGTTCGATCACCGCGTAATTGACGGCGCCGTAGCAGATCAGTGCATGGCGGCTCTCAAATCACGCCTCCAATCCTGGACCCAATGGGTGGAATAGTCCGACCTCCGACCTCCCTGACAGGCATTGGTGCATTTGGTCGGAAGGTGTGTCGCCCCTTCCGGGCTCCTTCCTCACTTGCTCCCAACACCGGGCTGATGCCCAGGGCCTGGGGCCTATACATTCAACACGGAGCCAAGGCCCGAAGACATCTGAGGTAGTCTGTCAAGTATTTTTGATTTCATGATTCTCTATGCGGCCTTGTCAATAAAGTCCAAAACCTCGGACCCTTTATTTCGAAGCGATTGGATATGAATCTCTTCGTTGTACATGACAC